>BHEQ01000072.1 GCA_003864535.1 Gammaproteobacteria bacterium | reverse complement strand
GCAATTATCTTCAATAATAGTTGGCGTTGCTTGTAATGGCTCTAACACGCCGCCAATGCCGACTCCACCTGATAAATGTACATTCTTACCAATTTGGGCACAAGAGCCAACACTTGCCCATGTATCAACCATCGTACCTGAATCAACATACGCACCAATATTTACAAAGCTTGGCATTAAAATAACATTGCTCGCAATATAAGCACCTGTTCTAGCGACACTTCCTGGCAAAACACGAATGCCTTGACAGGCAAAATCAGCCTCGCTCCAATTACTAAATTTTAAAGCTATCTTGTCATAATAATTACTTGGAGTTGCAGGCATAATCTGATTTGGATAAAACTTAAAGCACAATAAAATCGCTTTTTTCACCCATTGATGAGCAATCCAAGTGCCATTAATTTTCTCGGCAGAACGTAAAGTTCCTCCATCTAATTCTTTGATTACTTGATCAACTGCATTAATGATATCCGCATGAGCATTATCTTTAGTAAGTGATGCACCTGCAGCATAGGCATCTTCAATAATAGATTGTAATGGATGAGACATTTTATTTCCTTTGAGGTTTAGTGGATTTTAATATTATAGATTTAAGTAGGGTTTATATATTGGGCACATCTTAATCATATTGCTCAGGAGAATCTCCTTTAGATTCAAGCACGATAGGCTTTGGCGTAGCGATATCTATTTCTTTAATAAACGTTACCGCGAATCTCCATTCATGTCCAAAATCAAATAAATACAGAAACTTATCTTTTTCTTTAAAGTCGAAGGAAGATAGCTTGACCTTATCCGTAGAAGGCTCTTCTTCATTATGAGGCGACCAGTACGGTGCTGCATGAGACCATGCCTTTCCATCCATAAAAAAAGCATTAAGATGATCACTATCAAATTGATATGCTCTTAAAATAGCTTCGCTAAGATCATTTAAAGTGCTCTTGGCACTGATTTGTATTTTTCGATAATTTCTTGCATATACTTGTGCTTTAAATACATACGAAATGTCTGATTTAGCCATAAAAATAGTTCCTTAATATTATATATCATATAGTAATGGGCACGTCTATTAAGATTAATGGCTACTGCGATAATCTGCAAAGTCAGCACGCTTATTTTGATTAATTCTTTGTAAATAAGGATTTGTGATTAATTGAGAGGCTAATGTAGCTGTAGCGCTAGATCCATACGCATGTCCTGTATGTAAGTTAACATGATGTGGAACGCTGCTAACAATTTTTTGTAGAGACTCAAATAGTGCATCAGTGCTTGAATCAGCAAAATCTGTACGCCCTACCCCATCAATAAATAAGGTATCACCTGTGATCATATCATTTTCAAGCAAAAAACAAGAAGAGCCACAACTATGTCCTGGCGTGTGGATCACTTTTATTTTAGTCGCCCCTAACATATAAATATCATTATCATATAAACTTAGCGTTTGCGCTGTAATTGCACCAAAAGGCTGAGTTTCTGGATGTTTTTTCAGAAGATTAATTTCAATATCAGATAAATGCACTGGAATATTTACCTGCTCTAAAATTCCTGCAATTCCATTAACATGATCATGATGGGCGTGGGTTAAAAAGATCACACTTGGGATAAGATTTAATTTGCTTATGCGCTCTAAAATAAGCTCAGGCTGCCATGCTGGATCAATAATCATCACTTTTTTTGTAGCAACATCTTCAATAATATGAGAAAAATTTTCCCATGGACCACAAATTTCTGAATAAATACGATATGTCATTATATCTCCAGGTAATTGATTATTTTTAAATTACATAATTAGTTTAAATTAAACAAAATTAAACAAAAAGAGTGCGAATATTAGTTTGTCATTATTTAACCTAAGATATCTTGCATCAGTCTTATGATGCAAAGTATAATGATCGAGGTCAAATAAATATTTTTAATATACTTTTTTAATATACTTTATTTTCATCTTTATTTTCATACTTTATTTTTATACTTATTTTAAGATTTATTTATTTTAAAAATAAAGCGTAGCATAAATTATATATCAGACAAAAATACTAAGTTTGTGCAAACATCACAATCACCTAACCAATAAGGCTTAATTATGACAGACCCTAAATTAGTCAATGCGGCATCAATAAATGCTAAATTAGTAAGCGATATCGACCCGCTTGAAACCCAAGACTGGATTGAATCCATCGCAAGTGTTATCAGCAATGAAGGTGGCGAACGCGCTCATTTCTTGATCGAGAAAATGATCGAAAAATCCAATCATGAAGGCGTTAATATTCCATATACAGGCGCAACTGCTTATATCAATACTATTCCTGTAGATCAAGAACCAGCGTATCCTGGTAATTCTGAAATGGAATATAAAATCCGTTCATATATGCGCTGGAATGCGATGATAACTATTGTGCGTGCCAACCTTAAAGATTCATCTTTAGGCGGACATATCGCAAGCTACACTTCTCTTGCGACAATGTGGGAAGTTGGGTTTAACCATTTTTGGCATGGCGCAGATGCTGATGGTCATGGTGGAGATTCGATTTTCTTCCAAGGGCATTCAAGCCCAGGAGTTTATTCGCGCGCCTTTGTTGAGGGACGGATTAGCGAAGAGCAATTGATTGATTTTAGACGCGAGGTTGCTCATTCTCATGTTGATCATCAACACGATCCTGATCAAGAGATACATCAACATGAAACTAATCATCGCGGTATTCCATCCTACCCTCATCCTTGGTTGATGAAAGATTTCTGGCAATTTCCTACTGTTTCTATGGGTTTAGGGCCTATGCAGGCAATTTATCAAGCGCGCTTTTTAAAATATTTACATTCGCGCGGTCTTGCTGACACGGCACAACGTAAAGTTTGGTGTTTTTGTGGTGATGGCGAGATGGATGAGCCTGAATCACTCGGAGCTATCGGCATGGCGGGGCGTGAGAATTTAGATAATCTTATTTTTGTAGTTAACTGTAACTTACAACGCCTAGATGGTCCTGTACGCGGTAACGGTAAGATTATTCAAGAGCTTGAGTCGGATTTTCGCGGCTCGAACTGGAATGTAATCAAATTAATTTGGGGCGATAAATGGGATGGCTTACTTGCTAAAGATAAAACAGGTGCGCTGCGTAAACGCATGATGGAATGTGTCGATGGTGATTATCAAACCTACAAAGCTCGTGATGGAGCTTATGTGCGTGAGAACTTTTTTAATACGCCTGAGCTTAGAAAAATGGTTGAAAATTGGTCGGATAAACAAATCTGGCGTTTAAATCGCGGTGGGCATGATGAAAATAAAATTTATGCAGCTTATGATTCGGCGATCAAAACCATTGGGCAACCTACGGTTATTCTAGCTAAAACAATTAAAGGCTATGGCATGGGTGATGAGGGTGAAGCGCAAAATACCTCGCATCAACAAAAGAAAATTAGCAGTGAGGCAATTCGGCGTTTTCGGGATCGTTTTGATATTCCTGTTAAAGATGAAGATTTGGAAAAAATGCCATTTATTCGCCCAGCAGAAGACTCTCCTGAAATGAAATATTTACGTGCACGCCGTGAGGCTTTAGGTGGCTATTTACCAAAACGCCGCATTAAAGCGGATAATCCATTAATTATCCCAGAGTTAAGCGCATTTAAAGCTCAGTTAGATGCCACCGCAGAAGGGCGCGAGGTTTCTACAACTATGGGCTTTGTGCGTATGCTTAATATTTTGATTAAAGATAAAAATATTGGCAAGAATATCGTCCCAATTGTCGTGGATGAATCACGCACTTTTGGAATGGAAGGACTGTTTCGTCAAATCGGTATTTGGTCACAAGCTGGGCAAAATTATGTACCGCAAGATGCAGACCAGCTCATGTTTTACAAAGAAACTAAAGATGGGCAAGTCCTCCAAGAAGGCATCAATGAGGCAGGTGCCATGTCTTCATGGATTGCAGCTGCGACCTCATATTCTGTATCTAATGTGCCGATGATCCCGTTTTTCATCTGCTACTCTATGTTTCAATTACAACGCTGCTTAGATCTTGTTTGGGCGGCAGGAGACCAGCGTTCACGCGGATTTTTAATGGGTGGAACTGCTGGGCGCACCACGTTAAATGGTGAGGGCTTACAACATGAAGATGGGCATAGCCAGCTTCTTGCAAGCTTAATTCCTAACTGTATCTCGTATGATCCAACCTTCTCATATGAGCTTGCGGTAATTATGCAAGATGGCTTAAAACGCATGATGACTGATCAAGAAGATGTATTTTATTACATCACCGTTATGAATGAAAATTACGCGCATCCTGCCATGCCAAAAGATGCTGAAGCTGATATTCTCAAAGGAATGTATGCCTTTTCTAAAGCGGCTAAAACTACAGCACCACGTGTACAATTATTAGGCTCAGGCACAATTTTCCGTGAGGTAATTGAAGCTGCGACTTTGCTTAAAAATGATTGGGGCGTTGAGTCAGATATTTGGGGCTGCCCAAGCTTTAATCTATTAGCGCGTGATATCCATGAATGTGAACGGATTAATATGCTCAACCCGCTTGCACAAACTAAGCACTCACATGTAGCTAATTGCTTAAACTCTCAAAATGTCCCTGTGATTGCCGCAACTGATTATATTCGCAGCTTTGCTGAGCAAATTCGGAGCGCGATCAAAGGTACTTATCGTGTTCTTGGAACAGATGGTTTTGGGCGTTCAGATACTCGCGATCAATTACGTTATTTCTTTGAAGTTGATCGTTATTTTATTACGATTGCCGCTTTAAAAGCTTTAGCTGATGATGGTACTATCGAAGCTTCTGTAGTTGCTGATGCGATCAAAAAATATGAGATTGATGCAAGCAAGCCAAATCCGATGCATGTTTAAAGGCTGTTGAAGTCCCGTGTTGTATCAATAAAATCAAGTTTGCTTTATATAAATAGTAATTATAAATATTAATTATATAAAGCAAAATCAAAATCAAATAACAAGTTAAGGAAAATAATCATGGCGATTATTGATATAAAAGTTCCAGATATTGGCAATTTCGATACTGTTGATGTCATCGAGGTATTAATTAATGTCGGCGATATGATCAGTATTGATCAAACCTTATTAACGCTAGAATCTGACAAAGCATCGATGGATGTTCCTGCTGATATAGCTGGAAAAATAACCGAAGTACTCGTAAAAGTTGGCGATAAAATTAAAGAAGGCGATGTAATTGGGCGCATAGATGTAAGTGCCGCACTTGCTGCGTCTGTAATACCTGTAACTGCGCAACTTGTAGCTGCACCAGCTGTAACTGCGCCTCCTGTAGCTGCACCTTTGGAAGCTGCTGTGCCAATGCAAGTGCAAGTGCAGTCACAAACGCAAACGCAATCACAAATAATAGAGATATCTAAAACACATGCCTCACCATCGGTACGGGCTTTTGCGCGTGAGCTTGGGGTTGATTTAAATTTAGTTATAGGAACTGCTCCTAAAAATAGAATTATAAAAACTGATGTAACAAGCTTTATAAAAAATGCGCTGCTTAATACAGCAAGCAGCTCAAATAACGCGGCAAATAGTGCTAATAATAACAGCAATAATAATGGTTTGAGTTTATTAGCCTGGCCTAAAGTTGATTTTGCTAAATTTGGCGCAATTGAGAAAAAACCTTTATCGCGCATCAAGAAAATATCAGGGGCAAATCTTGCACGTAATTGGGCGATGATCCCCCATGTTACTCAATTTGACGAAGCTGATATCACCGAACTTGAGAGCTTGCGTGTTCTTTTAAATAAAGAAAATGAAAAATCAGGCAAGAAAGTTACAATTCTTGCATTTTTGGTTAAAGCATGTACGAACGCGCTCCAAAAATTCCCAGAAATAAATAGCTCACTTGATGGCGATGATTTAGTCCTTAAGCAGTATTATCATATTGGCTTTGCGGCAGATACTCCAAATGGCTTGGTTGTCCCTGTTATTCGTGATTGTGATCAAAAAGGGGTGATGCAAATCGCAGCTGAGATGGGCGAACTTGCCAAACTTGCACGTGATGGCAAATTAAAACCTGATCAAATGCAAGGTGGCACATTCACAATCTCATCTTTAGGTGGAATTGGCGGCACGGCGTTTACTCCGATTATAAATGCCCCTGAAGTCGCTATTTTAGGCGTATCTCGTTCAGCGATGAAGCCTGTATGGAATGGTAAGAGTTTTGAGCCACGCTTGATGGTGCCATTATCTCTTTCTTATGATCATCGTGTGGTTGATGGCGCGATGGGTGCTCGTTTTATCACCTATCTAAATAAATTACTCACCGATATGCGTCGCGCGTTAATCTAATTGATTTAAATTGATTTAAAAGGAGTTTTATATAAATGGTAATTGAAATTAAAGTACCTGATATTGGCAATTTCGATACGGTTGATGTTATTGAAGTTTTAATCAATATCGGGGATGAAATTAGTATTGATCAAACCTTATTAACGCTAGAATCTGACAAAGCCTCGATGGATGTTCCAGCTGATGTGGCTGGGAAAATCACCCAAGTACTTGTAAAAGTTGGCGATAAGATTAAAGAAGGTGATGTGATCGCTCTGCTTGAGCTTGCAGATGCTAAAACTTCTAGCCCAACTCAAGCAAGTATTGCCGCTCCAACAGTAGCAGAAGCTGTGCAAGTACCTGACGTACTGCAAGTGCCTGCCGCACTGCCAGTGCCAACTAATGCTGATTGCGATGTTTTAGTTTTAGGCGCAGGTCCTGGTGGATATTCTGCGGCATTTAGAGCGGCTGATTTGGGCTTGAAAGTGATCATGATTGAGCGTTTTCCAACTCTTGGTGGCGTGTGTTTAAATGTAGGTTGTATCCCATCTAAAGCCTTACTTCATGTTGTTAAAGTGACTGAAGAGGCGCAGCAATTAGCCGCACACGGGATTAGCTTTGGCAAGCCTGTTATTGATTTAGATAAATTACGCGGTTTTAAAGAATCCGTGGTTTCCAGATTAACAGGCGGCTTAGCTGCAATGGCTAAAATGCGTAAGGTTGAGGTTGTGCAAGGTGAAGCTACCTTTATCGATACGCATAATATGGCGGTTAAATTAAACGATGGAAGCACACGCAATATCTGTTTTGATAAGGCAATTATCGCAGCAGGTTCACGCCCAGTTCATCTACCATTTATGCCTGAAAATGATCCACGCATTGTTGACTCAACAGGCGCATTGAAGATGGATAGTATTCCTGAAACGATGCTGGTAATTGGTGGCGGTATTATCGGGCTTGAAATGGCGACGGTTTATTCTATTTTGGGGACAAAAGTCTCTATCGTTGAATTTACCGATGGCTTTGTTCCAGGGGCTGATCGCGATCTTGCTAAAGTTTATGAAACTTACAATAAGAACCGTTTTGAAAAACTTATGTTCAAAACTAAAGTAATCACTGCAACCGCAACAGATGCAGGTATTGAAGTTACTTTTGAGGGAGAAAATGCCCCTTCTACACCACAAACCTACGCTAAAGTTCTAGTGGCGGTTGGGCGTGCGCCAAATGGCAAATTGATCGGTGCACAAAATGCAGGAATTACGGTTGATGAGCGTGGCTTTATTCCTGTTGATTTACAAATGCGTACCAATCAAGCTAATATTTTCGCGATAGGTGATATTGTCGGTCAACCTATGCTCGCGCATAAAGCCGTGCATGAGGCACATGTTGCCGCTGAAGTTTGTAAAGGATTACCACGCTTTTTTGATGTAAAACAAATCCCATCGGTTGCATATGCCGATCCTGAAATGGCGTGGACAGGCTTAACTGAAACAGAAGCTAAGCTTAAAAATATCGCTTATGAAAAAGCGGTATTTCCATGGGCTGCATCAGGCAAAGCAATTGCGCACGGGCGTGATGAGGGCTTTACGAAACTCTTATTTGATCCAGATACGCATCGCTTAGTTGGTGGTGGTGTTGTTGGTGCGAATGCGGGTGATTTAATTGGCGAGATAGCTTTAGCCATTGAAATGGGCGCAGATGCTATGGATATTGCACGCACGATCCATCCGCATCCAACCTTAATTGAATCAGTCGGCATGGCAGCTGAGGTATTTGAAGGATCATGTACTGATTTGCCACCTGTGAAAAAGAAATAGTAACTACTCAGCAGTCTTAACATATTAATTTTTATAGACTACATGTTAAATAATGATGACTTTAAATGCTGAATTTGACATTCCGCTCCATTTAATTACACCCCCCCTAAATCCCCCCTTTGCAAGGGGGACTTACTCCTCCCCTTGCAAAGGGGGAGGTTGGGAGGGGGTTGTTGTTTTAGCTGCTGAGTAGTTACAAGAAATAAAGATTTGTAATCTATCTGAAATTCAAATATTAAGTTAAAGAAGCCTCACTAAATGGGAACATTTAAGTGAGGCTTTAATTTATGTATCTTGTTTTGGGTGACAATCTAATAGGAAATGACTTCTATAAATTAGATTTTTCAAGGCTTGCGATATTATTAAAAGCGCAGTTTACTGATGCACCCGTTAC
>BHEQ01000071.1 GCA_003864535.1 Gammaproteobacteria bacterium | reverse complement strand
AAATAAATTAGGCCAAATCTCTGTTTCCATTATGATAATTATTTTTGGAGCAAGCTTATGCAAAAACATATGCATAATAAGATTATGATCAAATGGTAAAAAAACATGATGAACGCGCGTTTTAAATGTTTTTAAAATCTGCGCCCGCCCAGTTAAGGTAATGCAACTCATTATGATCTGTAAATGCGGATATGCTTTTAGTAAAGCCTCAACCAAAGGCGTAATCGCACGGACTTCACCCAGTGAAACGGCATGAACTAAAATTGCGTGCCGAGGAAGATTAGCGCCTATTGCAAGACGCTCTAGGCTTCTTTTAAACGCGCAATCTTGATGGCGATCTTTCCACAAGCGGTATAAAAACGCAGGAATGAGCACAAGCCACCATGCTATTTTATACAAGAAATAGAGCATTATATAGGTCTTAGATGTTTGATATTAAAGCTTAGATAAGCGTGGGTCTCTAGGGAAATTAAGTTGGAGGATTCTTAAGCGATCATTTGCTAAAACATCTAATTTAAGTTCTCTATAAGCCTTAACTTGCAAATAAAGTGCATCCACGGTTGAGGGCGTGCCATCATATAAATCAAGCACATTTTGGGCGCGATTAGCAGCGGCAATATAAGCTTTACGGCGCATATAAAAATCAGCAACATTCATTTCAGACTTAGATAAATTGTTGCGTAAAAAAATAGCTCTTTGTAATGATTCTTCCGCGTATTCCCCATTAGGATAATTTTTAACGACTGTTTCAAATGCAATTAAGGAGCGTTTCATTTGGGCTGGATTAATTCTAGAGCGATCAGGTGGGAGTAATTTATCGATTATTGAAAGGGCGCGATCATAATCAATCATTCCTTTCATATACCAAGCATAATCAGCATAGGCATGATTTGGATAGGTTTTAAGAAATAAATCTGCCTCGGCAATTGCTTTTTCAGGCTCACGATCTTTATAATATATATAAATTTTAGCTAATTTAGCTTCCTCAGCAATTGACCCCATTGGTAAACGCGCCTCGAGCGTGTCATAATAGCTAATTGCTGTTTTATATTGCGCTCCACGAGTATTATCCTTGGCTTGTATGATTAGCTCTTGAGTTGATTGAGCAGCCATTTTTTGCTCTTTACTTAGCAGACTGCCACATGCAGAAAGTATAACTAAAAGAGGACAAATTGAGATATAGTAACGCGCTTTAAAAATCATATTTATTTTATCCATTAGAAATTAACTGCGTAATTATAGCCAAATCATGAACCAAACTGAAACTTTTTCACTAATTATTCCAAATCATCTTGCCGGAAAACGTCTTGATGCTGCCATAGCTGCCATTATGCCAGACTTCTCCCGTGTTAAAATTGCTGAGGCAATTAAAAAAGGGGACGTTTTTTTAAATCAAAAGAGCGTAAAAAGTAGTGAAAAGGTTTTTGGTGGCGAATCTGTGGCGATCACTTTAAATCTTGAGCAAGTCTCGCTTGAAGATGCAATTGCTGAAGATATACCTTTAGATATCGTGTTTGAAGATGAACATATTTTGGTGCTTAACAAACCGCAAGGATTAGTTATTCATCCAGGATCTGGGAATCCTTCAGGTACTTTAATGAATGGTCTTCTCAATTATCATCCAAACGCAAGAGCATTGCCGCGAGCGGGTATTGTCCATCGTTTAGATAAAAACACCTCAGGAGTTATGGTTGTCGCTAAATCGCCTCTTGCATATTCAAGCTTGATCGAGCAGCTTCAAACACGCCAAATGGGGCGTTTATATCATGCGCTTAGTTATGGCGTTATGGATCAAGGGCAAACGATTGATGCACCAATTGGGCGGCATCATACTGAACGCCAAAAAATGTCGTGCCAAGCTCTAGGTAAGCCTGCAATTACTCATATTCGTGTGATTAAACGCTTTCGTGCCAATACTTATGTGCAATGTCAATTAGAAACAGGACGCACTCATCAAATTAGAGTTCACATGAGTTTTTTAAGATTACCTTTGATTGGTGATGAGCTTTATGGAGCACGGCTCCGCATTCCAAGCTTAATGAGTGACGAACATGCGCATATTTTACGCAATTTTAAGCGTCAAGCTTTACATGCAAAAACTTTAAAGTTAATTCATCCATTAACGCAAGAAGAAATGCGGTTTGATACACCTTTAGCTCCAGACTTTGCCGAGTTACTCGCAATTCTTGATGCTGATTTTCTATTAAATAGAGATGATGTGTAGATATTTAATATATTAGATCAAAGAAACCTCCCCCCTAAATCCCCCCTTCGCAGGGGGGACTTTTAGACTTTTAGAGCTTCTCCCCTGCAAGCTGCAAAGGGGAGGCTGGGAGTGGCTTCTTCAGGGTTTAGTTGAGACCTGTTTAAATTGCTGATTTAATGTCATCATTATTTAATATTCAAGAGCCTAGCAATATTCTCTGCGGTGCGGGTAAGATTATCTGCACCATTTGCAAGAGCTTCATCTAATTTGCAAGGTTTGGATAAAATTGAAAATACTGCGTCAATATGATGCTCGAATACTGCCTCATATCCAGCCCCGATAGATCCAACTAATACGATGGTTTTAGCACCATGTTTATGAGCTACGCTCGCAACTCCAACGGGAGTTTTGCCGTGTGCCGTTTGAAAGTCAATCCGACCTTCGCCTGTGAAAACAAAATCAGCATTTATGCAAGCATTGGTAAGACCAGTTGCGGTGATCATCATTTGTATACCTGAACTTAATTTAGCATTTAAAACCCCAAATAATGCCGCTCCCAAGCCACCAGCTGCGCCTGCTCCTGCAATATCTATGATATTAATGCCTAAATCTTGTTTGATTACTTTTGCAAAATTATTTAAGGCATTATCTAAAACTTCTATCATCTCGATACTTGCCCCTTTTTGCGCGCCAAAAATAGCTGATGCCCCATATTTGCCACATAATGGATTATCAACATCACACGCAACTATAATCTCACAGGATTTTAAGCGCGGATCTAAATGGGTAAGATCAATATGAGCTAGATTTTGCAAAGCCAGTCCTCCTTGATCTAACTCATTATTATTTTTATCTAATAAACGCACGCCTAAGGCTTTAAGCATTCCAGCTCCAGCATCGTTAGTCGCACTCCCACCTATCCCAATGAGTAATTTACCCACGCCCTGATCCAATGCAGCTTTGATCAACTCACCTGTCCCAAAAGTTGAGGTATAGTATGGGTTACGCAGCTCTTTTGGCACTAATTCAAGCCCAGAAGCTTGCGCCATCTCAATAAAAGCTGTGTCCTGTTCCAAATTTAAACCATAATAAGCATTTACCCTATTCCCAAGCGGATCGGTAACATTTACATACTTTAAGCTGCCATTGGTACAATCAACCAAGGCTTGAACCGTGCCCTCACCTCCATCTGCCATTGGCATTAGGACGTATGTTGCATCGGGCCATATTTTCACTAAGCCTGCTTGAATAGCAGTCGCAACTTCTAATGCGCTCATACTTTCTTTAAATGAATCAGGGGCGATAACTATTTTCATTTTTTATCCTATTTTTATGATTTTTTGAATCTTAATTTTTTAGAATAATTTTAAAGGTTTTAGATTGGCAAGGTTTTATGATCCCAAAATTAAGAGTATTTTTAAGAGTTTGATCTATCTGAGTCTGATCTATCAGATTTTGATCTTGATGTGCTAAAACATCTTCATTCATATCTGTGTTAACGCATTGGGAAATAGTTTGCTTAAATTGTATGCCATTATCTTGGATTAGCTCAGTTTCAGATGGATTGTAAACCCTTAAAATTAACGCCTGACTATCTTCAGCCTTTTTAAGTACACTAATAACAGCAGCATTATCAACTTGAGAAAGTAAGCTATAGCTTGGTAGAGTTTTAATCAAGTTAGCATTTAATTTCATCGCATTAAAAGGAATTTTATTATAGGTTTGAATAGGGGTCACATATTCACGTGCAGCTTGCATAATACGTGCACTAATATGATCACCTTTATATGCCATTAAACTAAAATTACATTCAAAATCACCACACATTTGTGAGTCAGGTGTGGGTAATTTAATCCCAGAAGGTCTACCTGGGCGCAATACCATATTTTCTTTACCTAAAAATCCAACTGATCTAAATACTGTTAGCGCAATTGTATTTTCTGCATGAGGGCGCGTGATAATTTCAAATTCACGTAAACCTTGCGTAAATACGGCGCATCCTGCGTTATTTGATGGATTTTGGTCTATAACTTCATTTAATGCGACAAAATTCATTAATTGCCAGACAGGAATAGGCGCTTCTTTCCAGCCATTAGCTTCCCAGTTTTGCATCGCATCATCTTTGATAGGACGCGTAATACACCCAAAATGATTATCTGCGACAACTTCTTGGGTTTTTAGCTGAGTTGGGATTAAAACACGCACACGATGATCACGCGCTTGATTATTAATTTGCAGATGAACGTCAATCCTTGGACTATTGTGTGTAAGTGTGATCGTGAATTTCACGCTCATTTTTGTATGCGCTTGACGTTTCTTGCGCTCGATTAAATCAGCGGGAATATCTAAGGTGTAATTGATGCTTGCAACAGATTGTAAAGGTTTTAAAATTACATTAATATCCGCAGCTTTATAATTACTTTCAGCAGTGTAAATAACCCAATCTTCTAATAATGGCGAATAATCATACTCATCACCATCATCTGAACCATCTTCTAATTCAAGCACTTGATGATATTCTTTGCCTGTTTGTTTATCTAAAATATCTAATGTTCCATTGGCATTAATATTTATATGATAGAAATTATTTTCTAATACATTTTTAGATGATTTCTTTTGATTACTGTCTTTGTTATTTTTATCCGCATCTTTTTCAATAGTTGGGATAATATTAAAAGTGCAATAACCCATTGCTGGAATCGTGTATTCCAATTGGATTTGATATTCCATAAATGGATCATAATTACCATAATGCACAATTTGGCGATCAATTAAACCAGGATCAACTTCTTGTTGCGCTAAAATACTATATTTAACAAGCTGATTATGCTCATCAAATAAATCAAATCCTGAAGCACGAATCAAAACTTTAGTATTAATTATTTCAGTGCGTGCATAAGGCATTAAGTTAAAGAAAGTTAGTTTATTGTCTTTATTTTCAAGATCCAACTGCGCATGATCTTGAATATGATCGACGATTTTGCGCATATAAAATTGGATTAAATTCTCTGCCATATCATCCGCTAGAATAAAACGGTTCATAATTTCAGCATGAACTTTATCACTACAGCAACAGCCAATGCTATCATGTGCATGATTTTTGAGGATTTCTTTCCACATTTTTTCAAGCAAACCATGATGATATTCAAAGCCTAATGACCAAGCTAGTGCTGCTAATGGCTCTAGAATATTGACAATTTTATTCTCAATTTTGGCATGAGCGATTTTAATATCCATACGCGTTGAAGAAATAGTACGATGGACGCGCATATATTTGCCATCATTAAACTCACCTTTAAGTGTCGCTAATTGTGGCGATATTTGTGCAATTCTCGCGAAAACATCCTCAAAACGACTCATTAAAAATTCACGCTCTGGATAAATTTTCTTAAGTTTTTCAATCACTTCAAAAATATCTTGTTGAATTGGCATTTGATCATGCCCATTGGGTAATAAAATATCTTGAGTAAGTGAGGCTTTTTCAAGCACATTAAGGTATTGATCAAGACGTTTTTTTAACGCAAGCTCATCATTTGGTAAATATTTGCCAATCGCATATCCTAAAGGCAAAATTTGTACATTAACACTGCTCTCATCATTGCTTTCCCAGCGAAACTCCGTTTTATCTGTACCGTGGCGTTCTGAACAGCCTCGCCAAAACATAGCATCTTTAAAACCAAAACCATTAAAAATATGCGGTAGCTGCGAGCTCATTCCAAAGGAATCAGGTAGATAACCAATACGCATGGGCTCGCCAAATTCGCGGCAATCACGCAGACCATAGAGTAAGTTTCTTAAAATAGACTCACCTGCAACGCTCATGGTATCGGTTTGGGTATACCAAGGTCCAATAATTAGCTTGCCTGCTTGAACTAATGCTTTAAAACGTGCTTTATTTTCAGATTTTACCGCAAAATAATCCTCCAAAATCGAAGTTTGCCCATCTAACACAAAAAAAGGATAAGTAGGATCAGACTCAAGGCGGAGCATGATCTCTTCCATATTATTAACTAATAAGATTCGTGATTCTTCAGTTGTGAAATACCATTCACGATCCCAGTGCATATGTGGGGTTATGTGAACGCGAGATGAAATTGTCATGGGAAAACCTTTGTGAGTTTGGTTAGGATTATTTAAAATCAGTAATTAAGCAGCTTTATAGCTCATTTTGCGCCATGAAATAAGCATAATCGATGAGATAATTGTCCCGATTATTGCTGCAAAAAACCAGATAGCCGCGGCATTTAATGCACCAATTCCGCCATCAAGCAATAAAAATAAAGAGAAAATTCCAGCACCTGGGGTACTTAAACCAATTCCACTTACCGCAACTAATCCACCTGTTACCGCAGATCCAACAATAAATGAAGTTAAAACACGAATTGGATCTTCAATCGCCATAGGAATAGCGCCTTCGGTAATTCCAGCTAGACCTAAAAGCCATGTTGATTTACCTAATTCAATTTCAAAATCTTTGAATAATTTAGGTGCAACTACGGTAACTAAAGTCACAGTGAAGGCTGAAACCATCTTGACTGAGGCGAAAATAGCATAAGGCAAAAAGACTCCATCAGCCATCGCCCCTAGGCAAAATACATAAGCAGCTTTATTGACAGGACCACCCAAGTCAAAAGATACCATTGCCCCTAAAATTGCTCCCAATAAAATCACATTACTTCCAGATAGAGAGTTAAGCCAAGCAATTAAACCATTATTTAAAGCAGCAACAGGTGCGCCAACAACAAACATCATTAAACTACCAACAATAAGTGTGCCTAAAACAGGATATAAATAAAAGCTCAAAAATCCATTAAAAGTTGGACTGACACGGATAGTTTTTTTAATATAGCGCATCAAATATCCTGCTAATAAACCACCGACAATCCCACCAAGAAAGCCAGAACTAATCATATTTGCAGCTAATCCTGCGGCAAATCCTGGTGCTAATGCTGGTTTATCTGCAATAGAATATGCAACATAGGCGGATAAAACAGGAACCATCAGCGTTCCCAACAAGCCGCCACCTAATTTTCGATACATCCATAACCATGAGTTTTCAGTATCGTAGATTGCTTGTAAACCAAATATCTGTGAGATTAATACTGCAAAAGCAAGGACAGTACCGCCTGCAACGATTAAAGGTACGGCAAAGGAGATACCTGTAAGTAAGGCTTGCTTTAGTTCTTGTCCTAGGGCAAGTTTTTCCTCTGGCATAGCTGAGACAGTTTTTGTAGTATCTCGCCCTTGTTTTGCAGCTTCTAGCGCATCTTTTACAATTTCATCTGCATATTTAAGCGGCTTGGCAACACTCGTTTTAATTAAAGGGATACCTGCAAAGCGCTCAATATTTTTAACTGCAACATCAACGGCAAAAATACATGCATCAGCTGCTGCCATTTGTTCCGCTGAGATTGGATCTTCTATACCTAATGAGCCTTGTTTTTCAACAATAATATTAACGCCTAACGCCGCTCCTGCTTTTTCTAAGGCTTGCGCCGCCATATAAGTGTGCGCAATTCCAGCAGGACATGCGGTCACGCATACAATTGTTTTTCGATTATGATCAAGAGATGCTATTACTTGTGTCTCTACCGTTGATTTAGTCAGGACATCTAAAAAGCTCTTATCACAATTGGCAGCAATTAATTGCTCCCTAATTTCTGAATTGGAGAGCTTTTGCGTAATTTCTTTAAGAATTTTTAGATGTGTTGTGCCAGCGTCTGCCTCAGGAACGGCTAATAAGAAGATTAACCGCACCTGTTCAGGTCCATCTAAACCATCCCATAAAATTGGATTTTTAAGTGTTGCCGCTGCAATTCCTAATTTTTTAACACTATTTGATTTGCCATGAGGAATCGCAAGATCAGGTAAAAGAGCCGTCGGCCCTTGGGCTTCTCGAGCTAAGACTGATTCAATAAATTGTGCTTGATCATGAAGATGACCTTCTTTATAGAGTTGCTCAGCCATCGCCAAAATGGCACTTTTAGGATCCGTAAAAGTCCCGTTAAGTGTGATTAAATTAGGTTGAATAAGATCTGATAAATACATATATTTTCCTATTAATAAGTTGATGTTGATTAATTTAAGATTAAATGCAAATTAACTTAATAATATTAAGCTAATTTCCAAAAAAAACTATTGGTAACATCACTATAAAAACATAATAAAAAAAATAGTTTTTTGTGCATATGTACAAATTTTATCATAAATTACTCATATTATGACTCTCTTTCAAATACCATTGAAATACCTTGCCCACCGCCAATACACATAGTTGCTAATCCAAGTCTTAGATTAGAACGTTCCATTTCATACATAAGTTTAACTGTTATAA
>BHEQ01000070.1 GCA_003864535.1 Gammaproteobacteria bacterium | reverse complement strand
ATTAAAGGGCGTATAAATTGATGCGTGTTACTTTTTATATGAATATTATTGGCAATTTCTATAAAATTTAAAGATGGAGACTTAAGATCTTCATCGGAAGCTCCAAGCGCACTGCTAATAATTGGAATGATCAATATCCCAGTAATCTCAGCCTGACGCTGCTGTGCTTTAAGCTTCTCGATACCATCCCATTTATTTGTATAGTAAAAAACTTGCATTTGTTCAATATTTTCAATTTTTAGAGCTTGGCGTGAATTACCTTGATGTAAATTAAAATATGGACGTTGACTATCTTTTAAAATCTGTAATTTATCAATCTGGAGCTGATAAATTAGTAATGTGTTTAAATTAAGTTGGGTTAAAATTTGGCGCTGCTTTAAACTTAAATCAAGCAGACTAAGCTGCCCTTTTAATTGGCGTTTACTTTTAAATATATACACATTATTACAATCAGTAGCTAACATATAAATAAACTGTGCGCCTAAGGCAGGATCAACATCTTTAGAAAAAGAAAATGTATTTAAATCACCTTGTAACGCATTTATAAAAGAATCTTTGGGTAAAGGATTTAGATAAGTAAGCGTGAGCATATCACTTTCTAAAACTGGATTATCCGCATCAATGAAAAGCTTACGTGCGCTATATTCATCACCTGAGATAGGATATTTTAATGAATGTTTAAGCGGAGCTAACTCTAGTGCATCTAAACCCTCATCAAATATATAATTATCTGAATTAATTGAGAATAAACCTTGGCAATCGGGCTGAAATATAGCATCTTGATAGCGATCTAGGAGCAAATGTTGTAATTTAATAAAGGTTTGCTGCTGCTGCGCTCTTAAATACTTATGATTTTCTGTTTTAACTAATAATACTTGCGTCTGAAGCAGAGCTAATAAAATAATTATACCAATCGCAACGCTTATAATTAACTCAATTAATGTAGCTCCTTGAATATGTTTATGCTTAGAGTACGCTAACATTAAAGTTTAAAACTAATATGCGGATGATATAAAAAATTAGGCGCGTGAAGATGGAGTTTTTCACCATCAGCTCTAAGATTAAACTCATGATAATCATATTTAATATCACTAACAACCTGCTTTAATGCATGCAATTGAGTCGCATTTAGTAAGGTACTAATTAAAAGCTCTTGCTCGATTGCTTGATTAAATACCTTGGCACTGCGTGTTTGCTGGGCTAATACGCCTAACATTGCAAAGGTCGCAATGCTTAAAGTAAATAAAACCTCTATAAGCATCCCTCCATTTATATTTTTATTGCCTATTTTATAAGACATTTTTTTATCCTCCCAGACTAAGCGATAAAATTACACGCAAATAAAAATATTGTCGAGGGATATATCGTAAAAAAAAGTAAAGGCAATCCATACGGACTGCCTTTTTAATTTAAGCTATTTAATTTAAACTATTTTAAAAATTAAACAATAGCTTTAATGCGTGCATTTAAGCGGCTAACGGAACGGCCTGCTTTATTTTTATGTACAAGACCTTTAGTAACGGCCTTATCAAGCATTGCTTGCGCTTGCTTCATACATACATTGGCATTATCTTTATCATTTTCTTTAATAGCTTTGAGTACTTTTTTAATATAAGTACGCATCATAGAACGGTATGCATTATTCGCTAAGCGGCTTTTTTCAGCTTGACGAACGCGTTTTTTTGCTTGTGCTGTATTTGCCAAGGGAAACTCCACGTAAAATATTTAAGTTAAATAAAAATTTATGCTGATTACGGCAACACAAAACATAAGAACAATAGCCGTGCATTTTCTATTTTTTTAGACACTTTGTCAATAATTTAAATTTATACTATTTATGCTATGCTTAGATTAGTTTTTTATTTCAAATTATCTCTAAATTGTGGAATTTTATAATGCAAACAGCAATACATGATGACATACTCAAACAAAATCGCTTTAACATGATAGAACAACAGATTAGACCATGTAATGTCTTAAATCAAAATGTTCTAAATACCTTATATGCACTTCATCGCGAGGACTTTGTACCTGTATCACAAAAAGAACTTGCTTTTGCAGAGACGCGCTTAATGCTTGATGAAAATACAAAAATGCTAACTCCAATTTTAGAAGGTAAAATCCTTCAAGTGATTGATTTAGTAAAAACAGATCGAGTTTTAGTTGTTGGAACAGGTAGTGCTTATTTAAGTGCTTGTTGTGCTAACTTAAGCACACATGTTACGAGTATTGATATAAACGATATGTTAACGCAAACTGCAATAACATTACTGAAAGAACAAAATATCAATAATATTGACTGCATAACTCAATCATTAGAAGAGCATTTAAAGCAAGCCCTAAATCATGAGTTCAGTTATGATGCGGTGATATTAACTGGGTCAATACAATCTTTACCTGATAATTTCAAAGCATTATTAAAAGAAAATGGGCGTTTATTTGCTGTAGTTGGCGCAAGCCCAAGTATGCACGCTTGTGTTTTTTATAAATTTGCGAATGATTTAAGGGTTGACAACTTATTTGAAACAGAACTGGAGCGTTTAATTGGCTTTGAAGACCCAATTGTGTTTGAATTTTAAATTTTTTATTTTAATATTAAGTATTTACTTATAAAAAAGCCTTAAACTTACCCAATTAGATCAATTTTAAATCTAATTGGGGTTTTTATTTAAAAAGAAGCCAATATGACTGCTGTAAAAATCAACGCTTTTGAGACAAAATCAATTTCATCTTTTGTAGAAGAATCTTATTTAAATTACGCAATGTATGTGATTTTAGATCGAGCACTACCGCATATTGGCGATGGTTTAAAACCAGTCCAACGCCGTATTATCTATGCGATGAGTGAACTTGGGCTTGCGTGGCAAGGCAAGCATAAAAAATCAGCGCGAACTGTTGGTGATGTTTTAGGTAAATATCATCCTCATGGTGATAGTGCTTGTTACGAGGCATTAGTGCTGATGGCGCAACCATTTTCATATCGTTATCCTCTAATTGATGGGCAGGGCAACTTTGGTTCTTTAGATAACCCAAAATCATTCGCGGCCATGCGTTATACAGAATCTAAACTCTCGCAATATGCTGATGTTTTCTTAAAGGAAATAAATCTAGGCACGGTTGATTGGCAACCTAATTTTGATGGATCTTTAGAAGAGCCGTTACGCTTACCTGCGCGTTTACCCAATATATTACTCAATGGGGGGATGGGGATTGCAGTTGGGATTTCGACAGATATTCCGCCGCATAATTTACGTGAAGTTGGCGAGGCGACCTGTGCTTTGATTGATCAGCCTAATTTAAGCGTTGCCGAGCTTATGCATTATATCCAAGCACCTGATTATCCTACAGGAGGTGAGATTTTAACCTCGCGCGAGGTCTTACTAAAAATGTACGAGACTGGGACTGGATCTGTGCGGGTGCGTGCCAAATATCATATGGAAGATAATGCGATAGTTATCGATGAGCTGCCCTATCAAGTCTCTGGTGAGAAAATGCAGGCAGAAATTGCAGAGCAAATGCTCGCGAAAAAACTACCGATGCTAGATGATATTCGCGATGAATCAGATCATGAAAATCCAGTGCGAGTGGTCTTAATTCCACGTTCTAATCGGATTGATAGCGAGATTGTGATGCAGCATTTATTTGCCACGACTGATCTTGAAAAATCATTTCGTGTTAATCTAAATATGGTTGGTTTAAATGGCAAGCCTCAGGTTAAAAGCTTGCATACAATTTTAAGCGAATGGCTTGTATTTAGAAAAGATACTGTAACACGGCGTTTAAAATATCGCCTCGATAAGCTTGAAAATAGATTACATACATTAGATGGATTATTAATTGCTTATTTGAATTTAGATGAGGTAATTCGGATTATCCGTGAGGAGGATGAACCAAAATCAACACTTATCCAAACCTTTAAAATAACCGACAAACAAGCTGAAGCTATTTTAGAGATAAAATTACGTCATTTAGCTAAATTAGAGGAATTAAAAATCCGTGCGGAAATGAGTGAATTAAATATAGAATGCAGTTACCTTTTAAGTATCTTAGGTTCTAGCTTAAAATTAAATGAGCTTATTAAACAAGAAATTACTGCTGATATCGAAAAATTTGGGGATGCGAGACGCTCACCTGTTGTAACGCGTAAACAAGCGGTTGCTATAGATGAGACCAAATTAACTCCCTCAGAGCCTGTCACGATTGTTTTATCGAATATGGGTTGGGTGCGGGCGGCTAAAGGCAAAGATATTGACGGAATGAGCTTAAGTTATAAATCAGGGGATAACTTTTTAGCTCAAGCTTCAGGTAAGAGTAATCAGCAAGCAGTATTTATCGATACGCAAGGACGCTGTTTTAGCCTTGCTGCGCACACACTCCCAAGCTCAAGAAGCGGCGGTGAGCCATTAACTGGGCGTTTTAATCTAACTCATGGTGAGAAATTCCCCCACGTTTTAATCAATCAAAATGATGCACAATATTTATTATGCGCCAATAATGGCTATGGATTTATTTGCCGTTTTGAAGAGATGCAAACACGCCAAAAAGCGGGAAAAGCTCTTGTTAGTTTAGGCGATAGTGCCCAATTATTTGCTCCAATTGAGCTTGAAAAAATTGAAGAGAGCTTAATTTTAGTCGGTACTCATTTAGGTAAAATATTAATATTTAAAACGAATGAATTAGCTGTTTTAACAAAAGGCAAGGGCAATCAATTAATTGGTATACCTGCAAATAAATTTAAGGCAAATGCTGATTATTTGAAATTCTTACTTATTATCAATCCACAAGATACGTTTATCTGTATCTCGGGCAAACGTAAAATACAATTAAAACCTGATGATTGGGCTGCGTATGTTTCTGAGCGCGGCAAGCGCGGCAAAGACTTAGGGCGCGGAATTTTTATTGATCAAATATATATAAAATAAATTGTAACTACTTAGCAGCTAGAAAAACCACCTCTCCCAACCTCCCCTTCACGGAGGAGCAAGTCCACCTCCCAGCCTCTCCTTCACAGGAATAGCTGTAAAAGTCCCCATAATTTAAAAGGTAACTTATGCAAGCAAATATTATTAAAATTACAGTACTTAGCGCGTTGTTATTCCAATCAAGTTTTGCACTTGCACAAGAAAAACAGCAAACAAAAACGAACTATTATGAGTATATTAGCCAAAGGCAAGTTGTTGATTCTCTAATTAATGATGCCTTAATTGCGTTTAAATCTCCTTCTCGCGTCTCTGATGCAGGTTTTACTGCGAAGCTACCAAGCAATATGGAAGTAGTTGCACAGCGGCTTTTAATTGCTTTTAAGCTTGAACCTTATAGAGTTGATTTATTATTTAGTGCTGCAAGTGCCTATATTTATAATAAAGACATTGATAATGCACTTGATATTTATAAGAAAATACTCACGCTTGCACCACAAGATCAAGATGCTTTAAGTTATTTAGTTGCGTGGTCTAGATACCAAAATAATCAAGAATCTTATCAACATTATCAACAAATTCTAAAAAAACTTTATCCGCAACGCCATCTACAAATGGAGGAGGTTTTTGCGGTGATTGATCATACTTTAAAAATGCCGCTCACGGATAATCTTAACGCTACAGATCTTGAAGCATTATCCAAACTTGGTTCACACGCAGCGATTACCACTTTAGGCTATATTTTAGATCCTGATGGCAGCATGAATCCTATTTTAATTAAACGCTTAGAAAAAACATTGGAATTAGCTCAATTACTTCCAGATGCTATCATTATTGTAACTGGTGGCGTTCCTAAATCTCACCAAACTGAAGCTAATTTAATGGCACAATGGTTACAAGAAAAAGGAATTGATGCACAGCGTATTTATCAAGATAATTATGCGCGTTCAACTGTTGAAAATGCGCTTTTTAGTCGTTATATTCTTACCTCAAAACAAATTAAACAGGCTGTTATTTTAAGCTCAGGAAGCCACGTTCGCCGCGCCCAAGCTTTATTTACGCTAGCTTGCGCACAATCAGGTCCTGATGATATTAGCTTTATTGGAATTGCCGTATTAGATAAACCATTAGCTGAGCTGCAAACGGCAACAGATAGCGATATATTTGGTATTTATCGTGATGCTTTGAAAACTTTTGGATTATGGAGTTTTAGGAGCTATCCTTTAGAAGAGCGTTAACCCATCCAAGCTGGCACAAGTAGATGTGCCCAGCGGTGCTAGGCTAATCACCAATCACCAAATAACGCTTGTAATGCAGCAATTACCGCAATTGCTGCTGTTTCTGTACGTAATATACGCGCGCCTAAATTAATACTCTGGCAGCCTTTTTTTGATAATAAATCAAGCTCATCGGGACTTAATCCACCTTCTGGACCAATAATTAAAGCAATATTTTTATGGGTTGCTCCTTTTGTTGATACTTTTATAGAATCGCTTAGTTTATCTTCAGCTTTTGGGTCGAGGGTTAAATAATTAAGCTCACTAGATAAATTAAGCTTATGTAATTTCAAAGGAAGCTCAAGCACAGGCAGCGTGTTACGCCCACATTGCTCACAAGCACTTATGATAATACTTCTAAAATGCGCCATTTTTTTATCCAAACGCTCCTCAGCAATTGCCGCAATACTGCGTTTACTTATCAGAAGAGTTATACTATTAACCCCAAGTTCAGTAGCTTTTTGCAAGATATAATCTAATTTATCGCCCTTTGCCAAAGCTTGATATAGATGGAGATTTAGAGATGATTCGCGCTCTATTGGATTAAAATCTAAAACTTGTAAAACTGCATGTTTTTTATCAATCGAGGTAATTATTGCCAAATATTCACCCCCAGTGCCATTAAAAAGTACAATTTCATCCTTAATTTGCAGCCTTAATACGCGAATTGCATGATTAAAAGGCGCATCTTTCAATATAAAACTTTGATTAGGTATAATAGGCGCATCAATATATAAACGGGGCATGAGTGTGAATCTCTTTTAAATTAGGTTTAAATTAGGTTTAAATTAGAATTTACAAACGCCAATTTTAGCTAAAATAACACGATATAGGAAGTATATGTCTTTACTTGCATCTAAAATCAGCACAATTTCAATTATTTTATTTGAACCAGAAATCCCTCCAAATACGGGCAATATTATTCGCTTATGCGCTAATACTTCAGCACAGCTACATTTAATTGAACCTTTGGGATTTAAACTTGATGATAAACGTTTGCGCCGTGCAGGGCTTGATTATCATGAATATGCTGCTCTTAAAATTTGGAAAAATTTGGATGATTGTTTAGCAAATATACAAATAAATCAACTCTATGCTCTAACAACAAAAGGCTCAAGTAGTTTTTTTGAGGCAAAGTTTGAAGTACATGATGCCTTGCTTTTTGGTCCTGAAACACGTGGATTACCCATGAATATTCTTGAAGGACTAGATTCTAAACATAAATTACGCCTGCCAATGACAGAGAATGGGCGCAGCTTAAATCTCTCAAACTCAGCTGCAATAGGCATTTATGAGGTTTGGCGTCAATTAAATTTTGCCTAGAAATAATTATAATTACTTACAATTATCTTAATTGCTTTCTGGACTAATCTAGATTAATACTAGAGTATTCATCCTTTTAAAGTTATTATATAAATTAACTAATTGCCATTAATTTGCACTTAACCTGCTTATTTATCTAAGGATATTTTATAAAAAATGAAAAAGTTTACTCAAAAACTGTTTATATTTATACTAAGTTTAATGCTAAATATTGCCTATACCAGTGATTCTAGCAGCGATCCTAGTGACGCGGTAGCTCAATATCAGCTCGGTTTGAAATATCAAAATGGGACTGGCATTGAGCAAGATTTTAAGAGATCTGTTGAACTCTATACTCTCGCGGCAAATCAAGGCTACGCTGCGGCGCAAAATAGCCTCGGAGTTGCTTATGAGACAGGTGATGGCATTACTCAAAATTATGAATTAGCTCTTCAATGGTATAAATTAGCCGCTGCTCAAAACCATACTTGGGCATACTTTAATCAAGCCGCTATGTATGAAAATGGACGCGGCGTTACGAAAGATCTTGAACTGGCAATTAGTTTATACCAACTCGCTGCGGATAAAGGGCTTACTTTTTCCCAGCAACATGTCAATAGAATCAGGGCAGATATTAATAATTATAATGATGCCTTAGCAAAAACTATCCTTAAAATTAGGAATGATGCAGACCAAGGTGATGCTCTTGCACAAGTTAAATTGGGTTTCCTCTATGAAAAAGGAGAGCAGCTTGATCAAGATTTAAATTTAGCACTCAAGTGGTATCAACTGGCAGCCGATCAAGGCAATGCCAATGCGCAATCTAATTTGGGGCTCATGTATAAATATGCACGCGGAGTTACTCAAGATTTTAATACTGCGTTTAAATACTTCCTCCTCGCCGCCAATCAAGGCTATGTAACAGGGCAATATAATCTAGGAGGAATGTATAAATTTGGCGAGGGCACAACTAAAGATTTAAATGAAGCTCTTAAATGGTTTCAACTTGCTGCGGATCAAGGAAGTGCGGTTGCACAAATTGAAATAGG
>BHEQ01000069.1 GCA_003864535.1 Gammaproteobacteria bacterium | reverse complement strand
TTACGCGCAGGTATTGGAATGCTTCAAGGTGTGCTTGATTTAATTCCAAGTGCTAAGGTATCTGTTGTTGGTTTTGCTAGAGATGAGCTAACATTTCAACCTGTAGCGTATTATGAAAAATTAACCACCCAAATGGCGGATCGTACTGCCTTGATTTTAGACCCGATGCTCGCAACAGGGGGTACAGTTAATGCAACTATTGATATGCTAAAAGAAGCTGGTTGCACTAAAATTAAAGCTCTTTTTTTAGTTGCAGCTCCAGAAGGCTTGAAAATAGTTGCAGCTAAACATCCTGATGTTGAGATTTTTGTAGCCTCAATAGATGAGAGACTCAATGAGAACTCGTATATTATCCCAGGCCTTGGTGATGCTGGTGATAAAATCTTTGGTACTCCTTCTCATAAGTAACTCATATAATCCATATGCTTACCATCAACGATATTAAGTTAACTCCTCCAAGCCTCCCCTTCGCAGAGGAGGGGATTTAGGGAGGTATAGTTAATATTGTGATATATATAAAATAATTAGCTAAGCTGTTTACGAATCAAAATCACAGGAACGTTTGCTTTACGCAAAACACCCTCAGCAACTGATCCCATAAGTAAGTGCATAACTCCAGTCCAACCATGCGTACCCATCGCTATAGCATCACAGCCGCATCTATCTGCTTCATCTGTCAATAATACAGGGATTTTAGCCCCCATATTTTCTAAGATGGATGATTCTGTTTTAACAGAATATTTTTCAACAACAGCGCGAGCTTGTGCAAGAACTTTTTCTCCTTCACTTTGGCTCTCAATGCGTCCCTCATGGGTTTGCCAGTAGCCTGCGCCACCTCGACTAAAACTTGATAAATCTAAAACATGGGTTAAATGGATAGTGCCTTGCGAATGCTGCGCAATTTTGCAGGCCTCATGTAAAGCTGCTAAGGACGCTTCGCTATCATCAATCGGTACAAGTATTTTCTGATACATATTTATCTCCTTGATTATTTTTACTAGTTTAGGGTCTACAAGTCATTGCGACCTTAAACGAGTATACAAGATGTATCTTAAAAATATATTGTCAAATCTTAAAACTAATTAATAATAAGTAAATATATTTTACAGAAAGCTTTAAAAAATTAGATTCTTCAAAGCTTACGCCGTTATTAAAAGTGGGGTTTCGGTGCTATTTTGGTGCTGTTTTCTTATAGTTTAATTTTAAGAAATATTAATTTTAGCAAATTTACGTTTACCAACTTGAGC
This sequence comes from Gammaproteobacteria bacterium, assembly GCA_003864535.1. GTDB lineage: Bacteria > Pseudomonadota > Gammaproteobacteria > Cardiobacteriales > Wohlfahrtiimonadaceae > BHEQ01. The sequence goes on along the minus strand of BHEQ01000069.1, from coordinate 7,445 downwards.
AATGATACACCTGCCTGCTTTTAAAATTAACTTACGATCTGAGACTTTCTCATTATCAAATTTAACAGAACCTGCATCAATTGCGCGTAAAGCTTCAGATGTAGAGCTAGTTAAGCCTGCCTCTTTAAGCAAGCTTGCCACACTAATCTCGCCATTAATAGAAGGAATCGTACATTCATTAATATCCTCAGGGATTTGATTTTTTTGAAAGCGATCAATAAAGTTTTGCTGCGCAGATATTGCAAGCTCATCACTATGAAAGCGTGCCACAATTTCTAGGCATAAAATAAATTTGATATCACGCGGATTCATTCCCTGTGCCATTTTTTCTTTAAGATCAGCGATATCCGCACTTGATTTAAAGCTTAATAGTTCAAAATAACGCCACATGAGCGTATCTGAAATAGACATTATTTTACCAAACATCTCATCAGGAGCATCGTGAATTCCAATATAATTTCCCAAGGATTTGCTCATTTTCTGAACCCCATCCAAACCCTCTAAAATAGGCATGGTTAGTATAATCTGAGGTAATTTTCCGTAAGCTCTTTGTAAATCACGTCCAACTAATAAGTTAAATTTTTGATCCGTGCCTCCCATCTCCACATCACATTCCAAGCTTACAGAATCATAACCTTGCATTAATGGGTATAAAAACTCATGAATAGCAATCGGTTGCTGCGCTTGATAACGATTTTTAAAATCATCACGCTCAAGCATTCTTGCGACTGTATATTGCGAGGTTATTTTTATAAAATCAGCAGGGCTTAATTTGCCTAACCACTCAGAATTAAATACAATTTTAGTAAGCTTTGGATCTAAAATTTTAAAAATTTGATCCTGATAAGTTTGCGCATTTCTAAGGACATCTTCACGTGAAAGTGGGGGGCGTGTTGTGTTTTTACCACTAGGATCACCGATCATGCCGGTAAAATCGCCAATTAAAAAATATACTTCATGCCCAAGTAATTGAAAATGGCGCATTTTATTAATAACAACTGTATGCCCTAAATGTAAATCAGGCGCAGTTGGATCAAAACCTACTTTTATTCTTAAAATTGGTTTAGTTTTTAGGCGCTCTTTGAGCTCTTCATAAGGGATCACCTCATCAATCCCACGCATAATCAGTTCTAGATTTTCGTCAAGCGTAGCCATTATTTTTGTCCTTAATCATTAGTATAAATAAAAGCTTGGTATTTTACGATAAATGCCAATATAAATGGACAATAAATGCCAATATAACTAGGCAATATCAATGGGTATAAGCATCAAAGATTGCGCTTATTCTTTGATCTTATAATTAACCCATCAGCTCTTTACCTGAGTAAGCTGTGCCTTTAGGCAGACTTACCCGCGCTAAGTTTTTTATATGTTTAAAATCAGAATCTTGATTCTGAGAATCTCGATTCTGCGAATCTTGATTTACAGAATTATACTTTAATGTTTTATGTGAATCTAACATGGCTATAATATATTCAAGGCAGCCACCACAGTGAGTTGCAACATCGAGATTTGCCTTGAGCATCTCAATTGTGGCTTCAGGATTATTATCTAAATAATTATTAATTTGAGTGTCTGTTACTTCAGAACAAATGCATACGAACATATAAATAACCTACTAATGATAAATATTAAATGATACTAGGTATCATATCAGTCTTATTCTTGTTTAGGTGAAGGGGAATTTTTATTAAAGATATATTCATAAAAATCAAATTCTGAAGTTAATGCTTGAATAATATTTTTTGTATTTCTAAATCCATGTCCTTCATCTTCAAAATAATAACTGCGCGTATAAATTTTATTATTTTTTAAAGCTGCTGCCATTTGCTCGGCTTGATTAGGTAGGACAACTTTATCTTGCATACCTTGAAAAAAAATTACGGGAGTTTGCAATTTCTCAATATGCTCAATTGGAGAGCGTTCCTTAAAAAGTGTATTCCAATCATCTAAGCTTAAATCCTTAGAATTTTGAGAAAGGAGTGCATTGATATAATATGCCTCAAATTTATGCGTATCTTCAACTAAAGAGGCAAGATTACCGATCCCATAGTAGCTCGCACCTGCATGAAATGTAGTATGAAAAGTTAGGGCACAAAGAACGCTAAATCCACCTGCGGAGCTACCGCGAATGGTAAGTGCGTTAGGATCAACCAAGCCTTGTGCGACGACTGCTTGTGCAGCTTTAACGCAATCAATGACATCCGCAATCCCCCATAAACCTTTTAAACGTTCCCGATAATTGCGCCCAAATCCTGTTGATCCTGTGTAATTGACATCTAAAACAGCATAGCCACGCTCAACCCAAAACTGAATATTAAGATTGAGACTAGAACTTGCCTGCCCTGTAGGTCCACCGTGGGCAATAACGCGTAATTTTGGTAAATCTCCAGTCTTTTTGGGTAAATATAAATTAGCATATGTCTTGTTGTTGTTATATCCATCAAATTCAAACAACTTCGGTTTGCAATAACAAGTTGCCATATTATCTATATTATCTTTTTGATTTTGATCCAGTGGATCTTGATTCCGCGAATCTTGACTTAAAGGCAATAATTTCTCATAAATTATTTTATTGTTTAAATTAAGCTTGATTTGAATTACTTGAGACGCAGCTGTTGGTAATCCTACGCTTAAGATCGCAGTGTACTTTTGCGTATCTTTATCAACATACGTGATAAGTTCGTCATGTTCACAAAAAGGAAGTTCAGGCATAGCGGTGAATTCTTGCGTGCTTAGATTAATTATCCCTAAAGACCAATTACCTGTTTTGACATAACTTAATAATGCGTGATCTTTACCTAAAAATGCTAGATTTGATTGCCCAAAAATCCAAGCAGGTTTGGCAAAATCAGCAGATTTTTGAAAAACATTCTCAAGGATATAGCCTGCTTGATTTGGATTAAGTACTTTAAATAAATTCCAAAAGCGATCACCATTTTGAATGCTGCGATCACTCATTACATATAAATCCCCATTTGGGGCATAAACTGGCTGTAATATAGACTCTTCAATATCTGATTTCACAAAACTAGCTTGGATATCATATGGATTATCTATATCATCCATATTCTCTAGATTTAAAATACCTAGATTAGTCGCATCCCACGGCATATTGGGGTGATTCCACGCAATAAATGCTAATTGAGTAAGCTGTGGATTTATTCGTGGTGAGATATAAAAATCATAGCCTTGATGCATGATTTGAATCTCTTTAGTGTGTAGATTAATGCGGACTAACTCATTAATAACATTACTTGTATCTTGTTTAGCTGTGCCTTGCTTAACTATATTTTGTGTTGTAGTTACTTTTGGATGATGTGTTTCGCGTATTGCATAAAGATATGTCCCTGCGATTTGTAAATCTGCAAAAGATATATTTACAGTAGTATCTGTATTTGCAGTTAATGCTGTGATTAAGCCTGCTTGTTCGCCTATTTGCTCAGCTATTTCTGGATAAATTAAATATATATTTTGGTCTAGAGCATTTACAAAGGCAATAAGCCCATTTGTGACAGTCATGGCACCGCCACCATATTCATGAACACGTGAACGCACGCTGTATGTTGTATCTTTAAAGTGATTTATGGGTATTTCTTTAATCTTGTTTGATCTAGAGTTGAGATAAATAGATTGAATAACAACGCGCCCCTGCTCACTGGGTAATGCTTCAAGCCAATATAATTTAGATTGATCCTCACAAAGACCAAAGGCACAAGAGCTGCCACAAGCGACCATCTCTGCGCTAATATTTAACTTCACTTGTGTAAGCATCGTCTATTTCCTTCGTCTATAAAAAAATCGTAACTACTCAGCAGATAGAAAAACCACCCCCTCCCAACCTCCCCCTTCACAAGGGGAGGAGCAAGTCCCCCCTGCCAAGGGGGGATTTAGGGGGGAGGTTATAGTTAAATGGAGCATTTAAAGTCATCATTATTGAATATGTAGTCTATAAAAATAAATATGTTAAAACTGCTGAGTAGTTACTAATAGTTTTACATAAATAAAAAGGCAGTTAACTATAAACTGCCTTTTTGCTATTTAATCATATGATTAAATCTTATAATTAATCATAAAAATTAATCTTTTTTAGGATAAACAGAACCATAATTCATAATTCCATTTGGATCATACACATCTTTAAGAGCTTTCAAAATATAGTAAGCTGAGCCATGCTCTTCTTTTGTCCACTGAGTCCGATATTTACCAATCCCATGATGATGTGCCATTGAGCCGCCATGGCGCACAGCTTCTTCACAGAAAATCTGATGAAGTGGATAATGATAGGTTTTAAGCTCATCTTCAGGTTTGCAATCCACCACATTATAATCAAATACAAAATACATATTTGTGCCATTAATATAGCTGTGAGATGAGTGCCCACCGAGCATAGTTAAATCTTTATAGCGCGGAAACTCCTCACGCACACGGCGTAGAGCACTTTTGTAAATATCATGAATACAGCTCCAGCTGCCAGATACTTCCGTGGTAAAGCCCATATTTCCAGTTTTCTTGATAAAATCGCGTTCCGCTTGAACTTTATCCACACCCCAATTGAGATTATCAAACCAATTTTTGATTAACTGTGTCTCTACAGGCTTGCACTGTGGATACTTGGCGACAATCTCTAAAATAGCCGCGCCTGTCGCATTTGCAATTCCTTTAGGACCTTCAGCCATAAAGATCAAAACACATTTATCTTTTGCAAAATGGGTAAAATGTTGCTTACCATCTTCTGCATCATATAAACGCGCAACAGATGGGCGATAGCCATTTACCATAACTTCACGCAAAATCTCAAACCCTGTTTGCATATCATCTAAGGTATATCCATAAAGAAGATTATTTTCAGGTGTATATTTAAATATTTTAACCGTGACTTCAGTAATAAAGCAAAGTGTGCCTTCATTTCCCATGACGACATGACGAATATCAGGTCCTGCGGCGCGGCGCGGAACGTTCTTGATGCGCGTAATCTCGCCATTTGGAAAAACAGCTTCCAAACCCACAAGCATATCTTCAATGCCACCATATAAGGTCGAGAACTGCCCAATACTGCGCGTTGCAACTAAACCACCCATTTGTGCAATAGGCTTAGATTGGGGCGAATGCCCTGTAGTATAACCTTGAGCGCGGAGCTCATCTTCTAAATCTTGTAAGACAACGCCGCACTGAGCCGTTGCCTGCATATTATACAGATCAATATTGATGATTTTATTCATGCCAGATCCATCGAGAATCACCGTGTTTTCACAGCCAACCTCTAAGCCACCTTCGGTTGAAGTAAAGCCTGTACGTGGGACACAATTAATTTTGTTTTTATTGAGAAACTTTAAAATATTTGCAACTTCTTGAACATTAGTCGGCTTAACAATCGCAGTTGGGATAGGCTGAGTATAGACACCATGAATAGTTTCATATTTTCTGAAGCGATCAACACTGCTATCTTTTAGTTTTTGCGTATCAGTGATTACATTTTTGTCACTAACAATAGCTTTGAGCTCTAAAATAACTCCATCTTTTGAGATTATCATAATTATTATCCTTTAACTTAAGTTAATACAATCAGAATGTTGATCATATTATATTTTAAAGGTCTCTCTAAACTGTGAGCTTAAATTATTGATAAATTATTTATAGACACAAAAAAAGAGAAAACCTTCCTTGGAGGAAGTCACTTTTCTCTTTAGTCTCTAGTAACTTAAGGTGGCTATTTTACGCATATTTATTTGATTGGTCAATTAGATGAACCACCTTATTTATTATATATTCGACGGGCACAAAAACGGTAGATGTTTGGCGTTCGCATGACTTGACATCAAATAAGCTGTTTCTTGTAAGGCAGTGTATTAGTATAATGACATTAAAACGCAAGCTGAACTAGACTGACGAGTAATTAAAATTTGTGCGCGATCTTCAACAGCTTGAATCATCTATATTAAATTCTTGCACCTTCATAGATTTGGAAAGGTTTTTGGGTGGGATTTTGTGTTGGTCTGTAAATATCCAGATCTTTAGGGATTTCACTTGCGGGGACACAGCTGTGTCTAAGATCCTTATACATTTCAACTTTTAGAGTTTTACCTTCAACTACTGTGCGAATACGTACCGTTTCACCCTTCTCATTTATTTCTCCATAATAATACTTACCATCTTCTCGAAGGAGACGGTAATTGTATCTTAGATGATGTATCGGCTCTCCTTCTGGGTTACGAATTACAAACATAACACTTTCATCTAGCTTTGTGCTGAAGTCTTGCGTTGTTAAAAGTAGCTTTGGGTCATCACTTATGCATGCAACAGGCTTATAATCATCGTAAAGATCCTCTAAACTAACCTTTGTCAAGGTTAATTCTATCTTATGCTCGGCTTTCACAAGAAAAACACTAAGATCATTTGTTTCTGGACGATAATTTAGCTGCATGTCAATAAGCTCTCCAACTGGCGCCATATTATTGATCTTCTCAAAAGCATTTACTATATTTTCCCAATTTTCGTTGTTAATATTTCTAGCAAACTCAATATTTATTCTGCTTTGTTTATTTGTACTCTTATCAACCACGTAAAAATCTAGATTTCTAGGGACTGGTTGCATTCCCAGCTCCTTTTGATCCGTACCTGCATAAATAATATATCGCTCTGCATTTATGTATCGTCCTTCATAGTCTTTAATTTCAAATGGTTCCGAGATAGAAAATTTCCATAAATAGCGCTGCATGTACCGCTCCCATTTTTTTGAATCTCCACTTGAAATGTTTTTAATAGAAATTTTAAGTTCCTGCGCAAGCGCCATTTTTCGTTCTTGAACATATTGCTCACGGCTAGGATTTTCTGGACTAGGAGTAAAGTCAGAATATCTACTAATAAATTCATCCCAGTTTGTATCGGTTTTTTGAGCACGAAATTGAGCCAGTAAATATTTTTCATGCGTACCGAAACCTGAGATCCAGATAGTTACCAAACCATCAGGTAGGACATTAATGTCAAAGGATGATCTTCGCATAAATGCGACGGCTGCTTCATCCTTTGTATACAAAAATGGGTCTGCCACTTTATAATTTTCCAATCCATTAAAAATTTTCTGGTCAAATGTATAGTGTGCTTCCCAGAACTGATTCTCCATTATTGAAAACCAGCGAATCTTTATTGATGTAGGTAAAGGTTGTGAGTCAAGAAAAGAAGATGCCTGTGAGCCATAACCCCAAGACGAAACGCTACCGTCACTAGCTGAAACATACAGAAGTTCTGGCTTACCGTTACGATCTAGCAATTTAACCTCATCATAATCCATCGGATATTTTTCAGGATATCCCAACCTTACGCCATATTGGTAATCCTTATCCTTAGCCTCCACCGTTGAAATAAGGATAAACATACATATAATCAATTTCATAAAATTCAATATTATTTTTTGCATTTTCTCAGATCCAATGTTATTTATTGAG
>BHEQ01000068.1 GCA_003864535.1 Gammaproteobacteria bacterium | reverse complement strand
TAGTTACTCTGAAATATTGCTTGCAGATCATTATCAACTTTTAAAAATGCGCTTAGAGGTCTTAAAAGAAGCAAATACGGATTATTTTATATCTATAAATGAATTTAATGACTTTTATAATGATATTGAATTTAAAAAATATAACGGTGAGTGTGATATAAATAAGCCAAAAGTTCTATTTTCTGTTGTTATTAATAATATATCAGAGTCAGGTGAACTATCTCGAGATAATTTCTCATTTTTAAAAACAGAATTAGGCTATAAGTTGCTTGAATTTGCAATTAGCAAGAGCCCACAGGAGTAAAATAAACACATGACAATTACCATTGAAGTTTGTATTGATAATATTGAATCTCTATCTATTGCTACTAATGCTGGTGCTAAACGCATTGAATTATGCAGCTCCTTAACTCTTGGAGGTTTAACGCCTTCAGCTGGATTTATCAAGCAGGCAGTAAAACACTCTAATGTTCCCGTGTATGCGATGGTGCGTGCGCGTGCGGGTGATTTTGTCTTTAATGATCAAGAAATAAAAATCATGCTCGATGATATTGCATACATGCAAGCGCAAGGGATTAGCGGAATCGTAATCGGAGCGTTAACAGCAACAGGATCTCTTGATTTAAGTGCAATTAAACGCTTTATATCCGCAGCCAATGGTATGGGAGTTACTTTTCATCGTGCCTTTGATCTTTGCCATAATCCACAAGATACTTTAGAGCAACTTATTGATTTAGGTTGTGAGCGTATTTTAACATCGGGCTTAAAAGCTACGGCAGAAGCTGGAATTGAGATGATAAGTTCATTGATAATTCAAGCGGATAAACGCATCAGTATTATGCCTGGATGTGGTGTTAATGTGCTTAATGCTGCTAAAATAATCATCCAAACAGGCGCAAATGAGATTCATTTATCAGGTAAAACAACGCGCCCAAGTTTGTTTATTGCTAATTCTGGCGTAAAAATGGGTAATAATGCTCAAGATGATGCAAAAGTTGATATTACAGATTTTGATAAAGTCCGCGCTATTGCTGATTTATTTTAAATATAGGGTTATAGAATGTTAAGCAAAATTATTAATTTTTTTGAATTAAAAATACCACCAGTTGCAGTGGTGATTATTTGTGTGATTATGATGATATTATTGAGTAAAATAAAATATTTCACCTTGATTCATGCAGATATCTCTCCTAATTATGCCCTTCAAGCAATTACCACAAGTATTGCGCTTTTAATTGCATTTATTGGTTTAAGTATAGGGATTATGGGGCTTGTTTCTTTTTCAAAAGCCCAAACAACAGCTAACCCAATTAAGATACAGGCAGCGACAACTTTAGTAACAAAAGGATTTTGTAATATATATCAACTTACACGAAACCCAATGTACTTAGGCTTGCTCTTTATTTTAATAGGATTTGGAATATTCTTAGCAAATATTTTGTCAATTATATCAATCTCATTTTATATAGCCTATATGACTAAATTTCAAATCAAACCTGAAGAGCGTATGCTCCAAAAAATATTTGGTAATGATTTCAATACTTATCAAGCAAAAGTTAGGCGTTGGATATGACCACAGAATCTTTTTTAGAGCGGATTAAAATCGTCATGGTTAATACCTCCCATCCTGGGAATATTGGCGCAGCCGCTCGCGCTATGCGTGTTATGGGGCTTAAAAATCTCACCCTTGTTCAGCCTAATATTTTCCCAAGTGCACGCGCAACCGCAATGTCGAGCGGTGCGCTGGATGTTTTAGATAATGCGCAAGTTGTAACAAGCTTAGCTGAAGCTGTTGCTAACTGCCAATTGGTGATAGCAACCACGGCTAGAACGCGCCATTTAGCGATTAATTCGTATAGTGTTGCCGCAGCTGCAAGTGAGGTGATGGTGCGTTTATCTGAAAATAAAACGCAGCCTATTGCAATTGTCTATGGAGCTGAGCGCACAGGTCTTACCAATGAGCATATTGATTTATGCCAGCGTTTAATGAATATTCCAACTGCAAATGATTATAATTCACTCAATATTGCCTCGGCGATTCAAGTAACTTGTTATGAGCTTCAAAAAAATTATTTAGAATTACTTAATTTAGATATAAATAAAAATGATCTAAAAAAATCACATATGCCAAGCTCACAACAAGATCGCGAATATTTTTTTGCGCATTTAGAAGAATTAATGATTCAAACGCAGTTTCTTGATCCTAAAAAACCTAAATATTTAATGCGGCGTTTACGCCTTTTATTTAATCGAGCTGAGCCTGATCAAAATGAGATTAATATTTTACGTGGCATTTTAACCGCTTGCCAAAAGTCTATAAAATCATGAGATTTTTCCAATGTATCTTTAGACTCTAAGGCAACATGCGCAATAAACTCTCTCATAATTGTATGAATATTAATCTTGTTAAACGTTTACTTAATGATCTTTTGATGTACAAGAGTGATGATGGGATTGATTGGATCTATTCTTTGGTTCCCAAAATATTCCGAAGCATCGCCATTGCATCTTTGGCATTGCCTTGTTCTTCTTGTGGCTTATCGCCTGCGCGTTGCCAGATTAAATCATCAATTGGCATTTCATTTAAAAAGCGGCTTGGTTGGCAGGTTTCCCACTCACCATAACGTTTTCTTTGCTTGCAATAAGTGATGTAAAGCTGCGTTTGCGCCCGCGTGATCCCTACATAAAACAAGCGCCGTTCTTCCTCTATCGTATCGTAATTAATGGAATTTTTATGTGGTAATATTTCTTCCTCCAAACCGACCAAATGCACATATGGAAATTCTAAGCCTTTGGCGGTATGTAAAGTCATTAAGGTAACTTCTTGTTTTTCATCTTCTTTATCATTGCTTTCTAAAATAGAGATTAACGCTAAATGGGCAAGGACTTCAGTTAAAGTTCCATCTGAGCGCCCAAGCCACTCTTGCAAGATTGTGATTGAGTTTAAACGCCGCATCACCCCTTGGGTATTGCCTATTTCATCATGTAAATGTGCGCCATAATCAATCCCTAAAATTAATTTTTCCATGATTTTATCGGCAGATAATATTGATTGTTGCTCACTTAAGAGCTTGATCATCTTGGTAAAGTTAGCTACAGCTTGATATGCACGCCCTGAAATAATTTGTTTTAAGTTTGAGTTTTGCATCGCCGCAAACATCGAAACATTCAGTACATTTGCAAAATCTGCGATTTTTTTTAAACTTACAGGACCAATATCGCGTTTAGGGATATTAATAATACGGAGTAAAGCTGCGGTATCTTCATGATTTGTAATTAATTTTAAATATGCCAAAATATCTTTAATTTCCGCTTGAGCAAAAAAACTGCCGCCACCGATAATCTTATATGGCACATTATTACGCCGTAATGCTAATTCAAAGATTTTTGCTTGATGATTGCCGCGATATAAAATCGCATATTCTGAAAATTGTTGCGCATTTCTTAATGCATGTCCTGCAATCAGATAAGCTACTGTTTCCGCTTCATCTTCAGCATGTTTACATTCTTTGATGCGGATCATTGCGCCATCTGTATATTCTGACCATAATTTTTTCTCAAAAATATGTGGATTATTCTCAATCACCGCATTAGCGCAGCGCAAAATTCTTGCGCTTGAACGATAATTTTGCTCAAGCTTTATCAAAGTAAGTCGCGGAAAATCACTCTGTAAGAGGATTAAATTCTCAGGCCTTGCCCCGCGCCATGCGTAGATTGATTGATCATCATCCCCAACGACAGTAAAAGCATTACGCATCCCGACAAGCAGCTTAACTAATTGATATTGGCATGAATTTGTATCTTGATATTCATCAACGAGTAAATAACGCACTCGATTTTGCCAAAAGCTTAAGCTCTCAGGATATTGCTCAAATAATTGTAATGCAAGGAAAATTAAATCATCAAAATCAGCAGCATTATATGCGCGTATTTGTTCCATATATTGTTGATAGATTCTGGCGATATCAATCTGAATAGATTGGTCATTTTCATTTTTATTCTCGAAACTAAGCGCAAGTGCTTGAGAGGGATTTAGATAATCATTCTTCCAATTAGATATTTGTGCCAAAACTAATTTAGCATAATCTTTATCTCCACTAACTAATTGAGTAATAAGCTTAGTTGCGTCTTCTTGATCATAAATAGAAAAATTCTTTTTTAGCCCAAGCAAATGCCCATGCCGTTTTAAAATACTCAAGCCTAAAGTATGAAAGGTTGAGATTTTAATACCACGCGCTTCAGTTTTACTCAGTGTTTTTAAAACACGCGATTGCATCTCCTTTGCCGCTTTATTGGTAAAGGTTACCGCGTAGATTAAATGCGCAGGCATAAAGCAGTGGCGCACAAGATAGGCAATTTTCTCAGTAATTACCCGTGTTTTGCCAGAACCTGCTCCAGCTAGAACTAATAACGGTCCATCAATATATTTAACGGCATGTTCTTGCTCTTTATTTAGCTTCATACCTGCTCAGTCACAACTTCACGCATAATTGTTGTGGCATAACAGCCCGAGGGTAGATAAAAACTTACTTCAAGTGTGGCATCATCCAGCCAATTCCAGCTTAAATCTTGTGGCATTAAAGAGATTGCGCGGCGGTGGGTTGCGGTTTCTTTAACTAATAGTTTAAATAATTCAGGATAGGTACTTACAATATTTTTCTCAAATAAATCAATCTTATCTAAACCAAATTCATTTAGATTCTCAATATTATTTATATTATCTGTATCTAAAGATAATATTTCTTGTTGTGCTGATTTCCAAGGTGCTTTGCCAATTAAAGGGGCGGTTATCCTAAGCAGGCCAAGCTTAAAGCGCGTGGTAACATCGGTTAAATCTTCAGCTTTAACCGTAAAATAGCTATTTCCATCCGTAAATTGGACTTGATCACCAATTAGTGGTGTCGCATAACTCCCATTTTCAAGGCGCGCACTTACAATACTATTAAAGAAGAAACTCCGCGCCGCCGATAGAAAAAAACTCCGCCGCGAGCGATCAGGAATGCGTCCTAATCCCTTAGACCAAGCGATAGCTTTGCTTAAATTGCCATCTTCATGTCCAAAGCGTTGTTCTCCAAAATAATTAGGCACGCCGGTAAGTTTAATTTGCGCGAGTCTAGATTCAACATCAATTTTATCATTAATATCACGCACAATTAATTTGAAAAAATTCCCCGCTAATGCGCCAGTTTTTAATTTTTTATTATGCCGAACCTGCTTGAGAACTTTAAATTCAGGATGCTCTAAAGATAATAAATCTGGAGTTTCTTTGCCGGGCAGATGAATTCCAAACCATTGCTCAGTTAGCGCATTCCGATCTTTTAAACCAGCATGAGAGATCAATTTAGGGTGTATTTTTAAATGCTTGGATAAAGCTTCAGCGACAAACATCGTATTCGCATTCCGCTTTTGAATATAAACGAAGACGTGTTCTCCCCCATGATGGGGGTCTCCACTATTATTTAAATCAAAACCTAAGTGTTCTTTAACACAAAAATCCTCAGGATATGTTTTTAAAATCCCATTAGATTTAGGGGCTTGATATAGATATTGGAGAGGCTTGATTAAAGATGGTGTAGATAAAGACAGTGCCATGCAATGAACTCACTTTTGAGATTAATAATATTTATATGCCTAAGGGCAGATAAAGAGTTTTGGGATCATCAATACATGCAATAAAGCCATAGTATTGATAAAACTGTTGGGCTTGTATGCTTTTTGCATCAACAATCAGTGCATATGCGCCAACATGTTTTTTTGCTTTAAGGCATTGAGATACAGCACATCCAATCAAAAGCTTGCCTATCCCAAGATTGCGCCAAGCTAAATCAGTGGCTAAACGTCCCATCCGAAAGCACGGCACGGGATAATGGGGTAAATTTTGCATTGTACGCTCATCAAACTTTGCAACATTAATTTGTGCTGCACTTAGGCTATAGTAGCCTAATATAGTATTTGGTTTAGATATATCAATTAAGACACGTACAACCGCGATGCCTTTTTTACTTTGCTGCGCTGCAAAATGCTGAATATATTCATCAAGTTCTTTAACTCCAGAACTAAATGCTTTGCGGTTATGCAAATTTTTATCAAGAATTTGCTCTTCAAACACGTTTCACCTTCTGCGCTTGGTCTAATGCATCTTGCAGTACATTATTTGGATGAAAATCTTGATTAAGTGCCTGTGTGAACAGATCAAAATCACTAGTGCTCATGGTGATACGTATTTCTTTATCTAATATATCACGCGCTTTTTCTTGAGCGGCAATCCGAACAAATGCCGCCATTGTCGTCCCCATTAATGCTGCGGCACGTGCGATTGTATCTTTTTCATTCGCATCTATTTTTAAATCAAATCTAGTAATTGTGCTCATATACTATTCTCCTAATTATCAATTAATTCTTTCTTATTAAAATACGGTAAATAACCGTACCTGTTTATATTAGCGCATGTGATTATAATCTGCAAGAATTGGAAAATAATAATTAATTATTAAGATTTAATATTAAATGATGTGACGCATAGCCTAAAAACTGGCATGATGCTATCTTATTTAATCTGATTTTAGCTAATGCTAGCTAATATTAGAAGCATCCCTTAAAAGATTTGGACTTTAATTCATGAAAATAAAACTAACAGCGTCTCTCTTAGCTTTAAGCTTATTATCTAATTTATCTATTGCACAATTACGCGTACCTGCATTTAATGCGCGCTACAGCCTCTTTGCCAAGGGTATATCTGTCGGACAAGGCACTATAATTTTAGTTGAACCTAAAAACAATCAATACTCTATAACTACAACAGCCGTTCCTGCTGGGCTTGCAAGCATATTTGTTTCAGAAGATTTTAGTGAATCATCCACAGGCACAATTAAAGAAAATAGAATATTGCCTAAAAGCTATATGCAATCTAGGAAAAATTCTAAATTACACACATATTCTAAAGTAGATTTTAATTGGTCAAAAAAAATAGCTACTTTTGAAAATAAAAATAAACATGGGCTTATTCATAATGGTAATGTTAAATTACTTCAAGATGTTGTTGATCCAGCCAGCCTACAATTATTAGTTATGAGTGACTTGAGTAAAAATATAAAGCGCACTAGCTATTCCTTTGTCGATAATGGCATTATCAAAACATATAATATAACTCATGGCGGGTTTGAGATAATCCAAATTGGTAAGAGAAAAATAAATGCATATGTGATCACCCAAGCAAGTACAGGCTCTGTGCGTAAAATAAAAATGTGGCTTGATGTTGATGATCATTATTTGCCTGTGAAAATCATTCAATTTAAAAATGATAAAGAAGTCCTTAAAATGCAACTAATTGACGTTAAAAGATAATATTGAAAACTATGCCGAATAAATCATCAAACAATAAAACATTGATTAACACAATCCTTGCAGGCTTGCTCCTATTTATTGCAACTTGTATTTGGGGATATGCTTTTGTAATGCAAAAACAAGGCATGGAAGTTATTGGGGCATTCTGGCTTACCGCATGGCGTTTTTTACTTGGTGGTGTGGTTTTAATTCCTTTTGTGTTATTTGAAAGCAGGCAGACCAAATATTGCTATAAAGATATTGTTTATATTGTTAAAAGCTCGCTTCTTTTGGGCTTTTTATTGACTGGTGGCTCTAATTTTCAACAGATTGCATTATCCTTTACAAGTGTTGCAAGCTCAGGCTTTATTACAAGTATGTATGTGGTAATTATTCCAATAATTGCGTTTCTTATTTGGGGAGTGAAGGTAAGTTTATTGACTTGGATCGGGATTAGCTTGACCGTTTTAGGATTATTCCTCATTTCTATTACCAGTGATTTTACAATTAACTATGGAGATTTATTAACTTTAATTTGTGCGGTATTTTGGGCTCTCCATGTTATTTTTGTTGGCTTTTGTGTTAAAAAAATTAGCCCTTTTTTATTGGCATCAGCTCAATTTTTAGTTTGCAGCGGTTTAAGTTTTGGACTGGCTTTTCTATTTGATAGAAATTCTTTTGAATTATCAATGTTATGGCAAGTTAAACATGAGCTTCTTTATCTGGGTATATTAGCCGTTGGGGTCGGCTACACCGTGCAAATTATCGGGCAAAAATTTATTTCAGCCGTACCTGCGGCAATTATTTTAAGTTTAGAGGCGGTTACGGCAAGTATTGCTGGCTGGTATTTTTTAGGAGAGATTTTTACGCTAAGAAACTGGATTGGATGCTCATTAATGTTATTAGGTTGTTTAATTGCGCAACTAGCTCCTTTTATAAGAAGAAAAAAATCAATTAATCCTACAGTAAAGCAGCTACCTCAATAAAACAAAACGTAACTACTCAGCAGTCTTAACATATTCATTTTTATAGACTACATGTTAGATAATGATGACTTTAAATGCTGAATTTGACATTCCACCCCCCTAAATCCCCCCTTTGCAAGGGGGACTTACTCCTCCCCTTGCAAAGGGGGAGGTTGGGAGGGGGTTACTTTTTTAGCTGCTGAGTAGTTACAATAAAACAAAACAAAACAAAAAAATGTCAATATTAAATCAATCAGTTAAATGGGACTATCCTTTGGAGAGAGTAGGGGATAACGCTATTATGTTAAGATTGCAAAAGTCCCCTCCCAAGCTCCTTCGCAGGGGAGGAGCTGTAAAAGTCCCCATGCTAAGGGGGGATTTAGGGGGGAAGTTCAGTAAATCCTTAACTTAATGGCGTTGAGGGTAGGATTGAGAGCATGGGAGTGGCTTGTTTAGGTGACTTCTATAAATTAGATTTTTCAAGGCTTGCGATATTATTAAAAGCAACTAATATATGTGCCCTTTAGCCGCTTAGCAGTTACCTGTCCTTTAATCATAGGTTAGCTATTCCACTGTTTTTAAAAATATACCATTTGCAGACTCATTTATTGTGAGTATATA
>BHEQ01000067.1 GCA_003864535.1 Gammaproteobacteria bacterium | reverse complement strand
GAGTATTCATGCAGAACACCCTCAATTTCACATTCTGTAATGGCAGCTCCTGGAATCGCAGATAGTAAAATTCTACGTAATGCGTTACCTAGTGTGTGCCCAAATCCACGCTCTAATGGCTCAAGTGCAACCGTAGCTTGAAGGCTAGATTGCATTTTTACATCAATAAGACGTGGGTTAAGTAATTTATTTGCTGTAGCTGTAGACATTATTCATTCCTAAATTAGACTATTTAAACAAGAGAGTCGATTTAATGCCGCTTTACCTTGATGACTTAATCGACTCTTTTACACTAATTATTTAGAGTATAATTCGACAACAAGAGATTCATTGATATCAGCAGATAGATCATGGCGTTCAGGAACACGCTTAAATACTGCTGTCATCTTACTTGCTTCAACAGCTACCCAGTCAACAAAACCGGTGGCTTCTGCGAGTTGTAATGAATATTGAATTCTAGTTTGTGTACGAGAAGACTCACGAACAGAAATAACATCTTCAGCTTTAATTTGATAAGAAGGAATGCTTACTTTCTTATTGTTGACTAAAATCGCACAGTGAGAAACAAGCTGACGTGCTTCTGCACGAGTTGCCCCAAATCCCATACGATAGACGACATTATCTAAACGGCATTCTAAGATTTGTAACAAGTTTTCACCTGTTGAACCTTTACGACGTGCAGCTTCAACATAATATGATGCGAATTGTTTTTCTAAAACGCCAAACATGCGGCGTAGCTTTTGCTTTTCGCGTAACTGAGTACCATAGTCTGAAAGCTTTCCAGCTTTTGCACCATGTTGACCAGGCAAACGATCATGTTTGCACTTAGACTCTAAAGGGCGAGCAGACGATTTTAAAAATAAGTCTGTGCCTTCACGGCGAGCCAGTTTACATTTTGGACCTATATAACGAGCCATGAATTAATTATCTCCAATATTAATGATTAAACGCGACGCTTCTTGGGAGGGCGACAACCATTATGAGGAATTGGGGTCACATCAACAATACTGTTGACCTTTAAACCAATACCGTTTAATGCACGAACAGCTGACTCACGTCCAGGACCTGGGCCGTTAACATTTACGTCAACGTTTTTAAGACCAAATTCTTTAGCTGCATTACCCGCACGTTCCGCTGCAACCTGTGCTGCGAAGGGGGTCGATTTACGTGAACCACGAAAGCCTGATCCGCCTGAAGTTGCCCATGAAAGAGCATTTCCTTGACGATCTGTAATAGTTATAATCGTATTATTAAATGAGGCATGAACATGTGCCACACCATCAATAACAGACTTTTTAACGCGCTTACGTGCTTTAGTAGAAGGCTTTGCCATCCTATAAAACCTCGATTAAATAAATGTCAGACTTAACTGACTAAGACGGTAATCAAGCAATAATTATTTGAATTGTTTGATTACCAAGATTAAGACCAATAAAAAATGAAGCAAACTAATAAAGTAAGCTAATAAGCTAGCTTATTTTTTAACTAAACGACGTGGCCCTTTACGAGTACGCGCATTTGTTTTAGTACGCTGACCACGAACAGGTAGGCTGCGTCTGTGGCGAATCCCACGATAACAACCTAAGTCCATTAAGCGTTTAATGCTCATAGAAACAGTACGACGAAGATCACCTTCAACGCTAAATGTAGCAACTTCGGCGCGTAATGCATCTACTTGTGCTTCTGTTAAATCTATAACTTTAGTGGATTCGGGCACATTTGCATTTTTACAAATAAGCCTAGCGCGAGTTAAACCAATCCCAAAGATTGATCTAAGTGCGATCACTGTATGTTTTTTAACAGGAATATTAATACCAGCTATACGAGCCATATTGATTTGAACCCCTAAAATTAATCTTTCATGCAAAGAGCTAGTAATTATAATTTAAATACGCGAACTTTGCATGAAATAAACAAATTATCCCTGACGTTGCTTGTGGCGACCATCAGAACAAATTACGCGAACAACACCTTCTCTTTTAACGATCTTGCACTTACGGCAAATCTTTTTGACAGATGCACGAACTTTCATAGTAAAACTCCTATAATTATATATGTGGTGATCTTTGTGAAGCAAGAGCTGAACTAATATTCGTCTTCTTCATTAAAGAATCATATTGCTGTGACATTAAATGTGCTTGCACTTGTGCAATCAAATCCATAACCACGACAACAGCAATTAAAACAGAGGTACCACCAAAATAAAACTGTAATCCAAGCGTATTACTTAGTATTTCTGGTAATAAACAGATACCCGTAATATACAAAGCTCCCCAAAACGTAATTCTTGATAGTACTTTATCTAAATATTGTGAGGTATGTATTCCTGGACGAATCCCTGGGACAAATGCCCCTGAACGTTTTAAGTTTTCAGCTGTTTCTTTTGAATTAAATTGCAATGCTGTATAGAAAAAGCAGAAGAAAATAATCATAAAAGAAAATAATACCATCTGAGCAAGTTGCCCTTGACCAAAGGAGCTTGCGCCCAAATGCCCAATTGACTGTAATATTTTTAAAGCAGTGGAGCTTTCTGGTGTTATATCAATGTTTTGCAAGAAACTGGAAATAGTATAGATAAATGCGAGCAGAGCTGAGCCAAAAATAGCAGGAATAACCCCCGCCATATTAAGTTTTAACGGCAAATGAGTTGCTTGAGCCATTGAAGATGACTGCCTGCCTTGCTGTTTGCGTGCATAGTTAATTGCTACACGCCGCTGCGCTCTTTCGACATATACTACCAACCAGATAACAGACAATACTATTGCTACAATTAAAATAACCGTAAATATCTGCATTTGATCATTTCTAGCTGCTTCAAATAAGTAAGCGATACCACCTGGAACACCTGAGACTATGCTTGCAAAAATTATCATGGAAATACCGTTACCAATACCTCTTTCAGAAATTTGCTCACCCAACCACATTAGAAACATTGTTCCCGTCATCCATGTTACCACCGCTAAGATGACAAATAATGGACCTGAGATCATAATTACTGAGCTTGCAACGCCCATTGATCCATTTTGAAGCGCAATAGCATATGCAGTACCTTGAACAGCGGCTAGAAGCAGGGTTAGGTAGCGTGTATACTGGGTCATTTTACGCCGACCTGCTTGCCCTTCCTTCTTAAGCTGCTCTAACGGTGGATAAACAACCGATAGAATCTGGATGATAATCGATGCGGTAATATAAGGCATAACCCCTAACATAAAGATCGACATTCTTTCAAAGGCACCACCTGAGAACATATTTATCATGGCAGAGACTCCGCCACTTGAATCTTGCTGACGTAAGATTTCACTCAAAGCATCAACATTGACCCCAGGAACAGAAATAAATGCCCCCATTCGATAAATTACCAAAGCCAATAATAAAAAAAGTATTCTTGACTTAAGCTCACTAAGTTTTGACAAATTAGGTACAGGTGTTTTTGACATATGCTTATTCTTCTACTTTACCACCAGCGGCTTCGATAGCTTTTTTGGCACCAGCAGTAACCATTAAGCCACGAACGATAACAGGACGATCAATTGTGCCTGAAAGAATTAATTTAGCTCTTAAAAACTTACCAGAAATAACATTGGCAGTTTTCAGGCTAAGTAAATCAATCTCATTCCCTGCTACTTTATGTAGTTCACTTAAGCGAACTTCTGTGGTAACAAGTGAAATCATAGATACAAAGCCAACTTTAGGCAAGCGCCGTTGTAAAGGCATTTGTCCGCCTTCAAAACCTACTTTATGAAATCCGCCCGAGCGTGAATGTTGGCCTTTATGCCCACGTCCACCTGTTTTGCCTAAACCAGAACCGATACCACGTCCACGACGCAGTTTATCAGTTTTGCTTCCTGGTGCTGGGCTTAAATTATTTAAACGCATAACTCTTCCTTTTTTGAATTAAGTTGATTAATCAACCTTCAAAAGATAGTGTACTTTATTAATCATACCGCGATTTTCTGGAGTATCAATCACTTCAACGGTGTGATTAATACGACGCAAACCTAAACCACGCACACAAGCTTTGTGAGTTTTTAAACGGGCGTTGGTACTTTTAATTAAAGTGACTTTTATTGTATTACTCATAACTAGATTCCTCTATCAATTAAGCAATAATATCATCAACAGCTTTGCCACGCTTTGCGGCAATATACTCTGCTGATTTCATATTGGCTAATCCCGCAATCGTTGCACGAACAACATTGATTGGATTACGTGAGTTCTGGCATTTTGCAAGAACATCCTTAACTCCAACAACTTCAAATACTGCACGCATTGCACCACCAGCAATCACGCCTGTACCTTCTGAAGCAGGCTGCATATAAACGCGAGCTGCGCCATGACGACCTAAAACAGGGTATTGAAGTGTTGACCCTTTAAGAGAAACGCTACACATATTTCTACGCGCCTGCTCCATTGATTTTTGGATAGCTAATGGCACTTCACGTGCTTTTCCATATCCAAAACCGATGCGACCATTGCCGTCTCCAACCACTGTTAGCGCAGCAAAAGCAAACTGACGTCCACCTTTTACTGTTTTAGAAACACGGTTGACTGCAACTAATTTTTCCTGCAAACCATCGCTAGGTTGATCAGTTTGAGCAGCTTTATTAACATTTGTTGCCATAATAGACCTCTATAAATTAAAACTGAAGACCTGCTTCACGTGCAGCTTCAGCTAATGCCTTAACGCGACCATGGTAGCGAAAGCCTGAGCGATCAAACGCAACTGAATCAATGCCTGCGGCAAGTGATTTTTCAGCAACGGCACGACCTACAGCAGTTGCTGCATTGATATTGCCACCATTAGCTAAACTCACGCGTAATTCTTTATCTAAAGATGAAGATTGTGCAATAATTTTATTGCCTTCTGCTGAAATAACTTGGGCATAAATATGCCGCGGTGTACGGTAAATACACAAGCGCGTAACCGCAAGCTCCCGAATTTTAGCGCGCGTTTTTAAGCTACGGCGCAAACGAGCTGATTTCTTATCCATTAGCACACCTTATTTTTTCTTAACTTCTTTAAGCGCAACAACCTCATCAGAATAACGCACGCCTTTGCCTTTATATGGCTCAGGTGGACGATATGCTCGGATTTTTGCTGCAACTTCACCAACTGCTTGTTTATCCAGACCGCGGATAATAATCTCAGTTTGGCTCGGGGTTTCACAGCTCACGCCTTCAGGCATCTTGTGCACAATTGGATGTGAAAATCCCAATTGAAGATTAATCGCCGTTGTACCTTGTGCTTGCGCACGATAACCAACGCCAATTAAAGAGAGCTTACGTTCAAATCCTACTGAAACACCAATAAGTACATTGTTTAGCAAAGCACGCATCGTGCCTGCTAGAGCATAACTACCTTTGGTTTTTTCAAGATCTGCAATGATTTTTAATTCAGTTCCTTCTTGCTCAACAGAACATGAAGGGTGGATTAATAATTCTGCCGTTCCTTTAGGTCCTTTTGCAGTCACAATATTCCCATTAAGAGAAAAAGTAACACCTTGAGGTAAAAGAATGGGTTTTTTAGCAATACGAGACATATTTTAACCCTCCTTAAGAAACATTACAGATTAGTTCGCCACCTAAACCGACTGACTGCGCTTTTTGGCTGCTCATCAATCCTTTAGATGTGGAAACAATAGAAATACCAAGACCGCCAAGAACTTTAGGTAAATTGTCTTTACCCTTGTAAACGCGAAGGCTTGGACGACTAACTCTATCAATTTTTTCGATGACAGGTCTGCCCTCGAAATATTTTAAAGTGATTGTTAACTCTGTTTTAAAACCATTTTTGTGGTTTGAAAAATCAGCAATATAACCTTCAGATTGTAAAACGTCTGCAATTGCGTTTTTAACCTTAGATGAAGGCATTGTGACTGATACTTTCTGCGCTGCTTGCGCATTTCTGATACGCGTTAGCATATCAGCGATAGGATCATGCATACTCATGAATAATACTCCAAAATTATAAAAGCTTAAAATTACCAGCTTGCTTTGCGAAGACCAGGAATATCACCACGCATTGTAATCTCGCGTAATTTATTACGTGCCAAACCAAACTTTCTATAAACGCCATGGGCACGCCCAGTAATTGCGCAACGACTTTGTTGGCGCGAAGCTGACGAGTCACGTGGCAGTTTTTGTAATTTCAAAAGTGCTTCATCACGCGCTGCGTCTTCAGTGAGTGGATTACGGATTAATTCTTTGAGCTCTGCACGTCTAACTGCATATTTCTTTACAAGTTTTGTACGTTTTAGATCACGATTAATCATGGATAACTTAGCCATATTTATCTACCTTTTAATTACGAAATGGGAAATTGAACGCTGCTAATAAAGCTTTTGCTTCAGCATCTGTTTTTGCGGTGGTAGTGAAATTAATATCCATACCACGGATCGCATCAATTTTTTCATAATCAATTTCAGGAAAAATAATTTGCTCTTTTATGCCAAAGCTATAATTGCCGCGACCATCAAAGGACTTGCCATTCACACCACGAAAGTCACGTACCCGCGGCAGAGCAACACTTACAAGTCTATCTAAAAACTCATACATATGCGCACGACGCAAGGTAACTTTGCACCCAATTGGCCAACCATCACGTATCTTAAAGCCTGCGATAGACTTACGTGTAAAGGTTATTTGGGATTTCTGCCCAGCTAATGAACTCATATCATTAGCGGCATTATCAACGATTTTTTTATCGTTAACGCCCTCACCGACACCCATATTCAAGGTGATTTTAGTAATTCTTGGTACTTGCATTGGGTTGGTATAGCCAAATTGCTCTATGAGCTTTGGCACAACACTCTCCAAGTAGTACTGTTGTAATCTAACTGTCATTGTTATAACCTTATGTATGCCAAACGGATATATTTTGAAATGCATCCTATTTAGCTGTTGATAAAATATCTACAAATATTATTAATTTGCAGATCGCCAATTATGGCACAATAATTAGCATAAAACAAATATTATAAAGTTAAATAAATAAATATGATCAAGATGCAATAATATTTAAACAATAAAAAGCTCTTAGGCTTTTATAAACCTAAGAGCTTAATTAAAGGCTTCTATTGCTAGGGTTGGTGCAGGACGGCAATTAAATAGAGCCTACTCACATTTTACCAGTCGGCTCCGCAAGTACCACTTTTAGCTCCAAAATTATTAATTATAAAGTTAGTGCATGGCTGTAAGAGCTGCCCAGCTTTTGCCTCTACTGTAATTTTAAAAGCTTTGCTAGTAATATCTGCAGTTGGGCAGGTAAAAGCATAAAGAATTGTCCCAGATGCTGGGTAGCTAACGCCATCACACTTTAATGTTGGGCGCTCAGGATCAGCTTCTTCTGCGGTTAAAACAGTATAGCGCCCTTTTCTAGATTTCCAGCGTTCAAAACTAGCAATAGCCTCGCTTAATTGAACCTTCATTGAAGTCTCATGCCCACTACGAATATACTGCTGATATCTTGGAATTGCGATAGCTGCGAGGACGCCAATTATTGCAACCACTATCATTAACTCTATCAGAGTAAAACCTTTTATCTTATAGTTATTCATTTGCATATTTCATCCTTATGCTATATAACAGGTATTGCCACAATGCTTTCAAGTACTGAACGTGCATCACCAAAAACAGCTACAACTGTAATTCGATAAACCAAATATTCAGAACCTGGAGCAATTCCAAGATCCTTGCTATTGCCTAAATATGCGGTGTGCGAAAAAATAGAAGTCGCGGCATCTTCACTAACCTTAGTACTAACTGCGATAAAGGTATCGAGCACGCCTAAATCAATTAGCCGCAAACGCGTATCTGTAAATTTACACGATTCGCTGGTGCTTACAACACACTGTGTCGTAATAATTGCTTTATCTTCAAACATATTAGATTCAATTGATAGGAGAGTAAGCTCAGCCATTTGATGAGTTTTATTGGCATTAGTTCCTGCTGCAGACCCTGTTCGCTCCGTTACTTGAATATTATACAGGCCGCCATACACAACTAGAGATAAAATTAAAATAATCACTAATGATGTGAATAAAATAATTCCTTTTTGCTTCTTTATATTTTTCATTAGCTCGCCTCCTAAAGGGTAAGATTTCTAACAGCAACAACAGTTTCATATGTTTTGCTATCTATTGATGTAGCTGTATTTTGTGATGATTGATGCAAAGTAAATTTAAATTTAAGTGCAACAATATCTGGCGTCTCAGCTCCAGCTATAAGATGCCATTGCCCATCAGGATCACGATTGGTTGTGTCGGCTAATCTTGCTGCATAAAATACCTGAAAAGAAGTCACATTTTCAAAAAATACTCTACCCCCAACTCCACCTGAGATTCTAAGCTGATTTCTAGTATTATCATGATAAAGTTCAAATTCATCAAAAACATAGCTCTCTTGTCCGACTATGTCTGAGATGTCACTTACACTAGTAACCGAGTTAATACAGTTTGAAGTAAACATAAAGGGTAAATTAAGCCCAACATAATCTACGACTGAAGCACTTACCTTCGCAGCATTTTCTTGGGTAACAAAAGATTTGCGCATCTTAAAGCGATAAACAAGATCTGTACCATTAAGCCTTGACTGAAAAAATGATTTGTTTAAAAAATTAAGCGCACCCCCATCAACGGCATACTTCATACACATTATATTACCTAAATTACGTGTATAACGACCGAGCAGATTGCCAAGATCGGTTGCATCTCTTTGCATTGCTTCTTTTTGCATTTGAATTATTTGATTTTTCTTGCCATTTGCTAAAATAAACCCCGTACCTATTATAATAATAGCGCCAATTGTTAGAGCAATTATAAATTCAATAAGTGTAAAACCTTTTATCTTTTTCATCATAAATTCCTAAGGTTACAGTGCAGCTGGGGCTAATAAAACATTAGCTATTTTTGACATATTCGCCTCATTTGCATCCTTGCCCCAAACTCCATTACTTTGATAGGTAAGAG
>BHEQ01000066.1 GCA_003864535.1 Gammaproteobacteria bacterium | reverse complement strand
GTATGTTTGGAAAACAAAGGGTATCAAGAAGCGTATAGCGTAAATTGAAAGAAATGAAAGGTAGGAACTGTATGTGCCAGTTAATGGAAATAATCCTTGCAAAGGATAATCTCAATCAAGCTTATTTACAGGTTTATCGAAATAAAGGCAGTCAAGGAATTGACGGCATGAAAGTCGAGGAGCTTAGGGATTATTTGATGTTAAACAAGGATTTACTCCTGCAAGAACTATTGCAAGAAAGATATAAACCCAAGCCAGTGCTTATGGTGGAAATACCAAAAGAAGATGGAAGTATGCGGATGTTGGGAATTCCAGTAGTTGTTGATAGAGTAATACAACAAGCGATTAGTCAAGTTTTGATCGGAATATTTGATCAAACATTTAGCGAAAGCAGCTATGGATTTAGACCCAAACGAAGTGCACAAGATGCGATAAAACAGGCAAATATTTACATAAATGAAGGACATCAATATGTAGTTGATATAGATTTGTCCAAATATTTTGACACGGTAAATCACGACAAACTGATGTATTTGCTGACGAAAGGAATCAAAGATAGCAGAGTATTGAGATTAATCAGAACTTATCTAAAAGGTGGAATTGTCAAAAATGGGGTTTTAGAAGCCACGACAATAGGCGTTCCACAAGGATCACCACTAAGTCCAGTTTTATCAAACATTTATCTACATGAAATTGATAAGGAACTTGAGAAAAGAGGGCATAAGTTTTGCCGATACGCGGATGATATGCAGATTTACGTTAAAAGTAAACGCGCAGGTGAGCGTGTGATGAAAAGTATAACTAAGGTGTTGGAAACTAAGATGAAACTTAAAGTAAATGAGGCTAAAAGTGCGGTCAGAGATTGCACAAGATCCAAGTTTCTAGGGTTCACATTTTACCGATACACTAAGGAAAATATAATGATCACGCCTCATCCAAAGAGTCGGGAAAAGTTCAAAGCAAGGGTTAGAGTGCTGTTAAAACGTAATCAAGGTCGAAATATTCACTATGTGATATTTAAACTGAATGAATTTTTAACAGGATGGATAAATTATTTTAGCGCAGCAAAGATGGCAACGTTTATAGTTAATATGTCAAGCTGGATAAGACGCAAAATCAGGGTGTATATCTGGAAGCAATGGAAGAAAGTTAAAACGCGTTTTACATCTCTCATGAAGCTCGGGATAAGTAGAAGTAAGTCGTGGCAGTGGGCGAATACAAGGAAAGGCTTGTGGAGAATATCTAAAAGCCCTATCTTGCACCTCACTTTAACAGATAAATATATCAGCAAGTTAGGATTTAAAAACCTTGTAATGATATATTCAAAAGCACATATTAAATTTCTGTAACCGCCGTGTACCGAACGGTACGCACGGTGGTGTGAGAGGACGGCTAGGCAATTAATGACTAGCCTCCTACTCGATTTTTTCTACTGATATTAACCAAGAAGCCAAGCAAATTGAAAAGTATTATAAAGCTAGATTTCAAATAGAATTTTTATACCGTGATGGAAAACAATTTACAGGATTAAATCATTGTGAAGCACGGAGTGAGAATAAAATAGATTTTCATCTAAACGTGTCGTTATCGGCGATTAATTTAGCTAAAATTAATTGGTTTTCAGATGAAAAAAATGTTCAGAAGCCTTTTTCTATGGCGAGCTATAAAACATTATTTAACAATAAGTTAATGCTAGATAAATTTATTAGCATGTTCGGGGTTAATGCGAACACTGCAAAAAATAAATTACTAATTGATTCATACCTTAACTATGGGCTAATTGCGGCATAAAATTACCGAAGTATTGGAGAATATAATATGAGTAATAATATAGGTAATAATATTAAATGTCTAATCGGTGCCGGCATCTTGCTTCTGACTGGGCTAACAAATAGCGTTTTTGCAAAAACGGCGAATATAGGTGTGTCAATGGTTGAATTTGATACCTATCTTAATGTTGTTCGTGCAGAAATGACGAGTGTTGCAAAAGAAAATAATGCCAAGATTCAATTTGAAGATGCGAAAAGTGATGTTGGCAAACAACTTGAACATATTGAAAATTTCATTAATCAAAAAGTTGATATTATCATTATAGTTCCTGTTGATACTCAAGGACTTGCATCTATTTTAAGCCGCGTAAAAGCTGCCAATATTCCACTTATAATCGTCAATCGCTATCCTGAAGTGGCATTACCTGAAAATGTTTATTATGTTGGTTCAAAGGAGATTGAAGCTGGGCGCATGCAAATGGAATATATTGCCCAAAAGCTTAATGGAAAAGGTAATGTTGCTATTTTACTTGGTGATCTTGCAAGTGAGGCAACACGCTCGCGCACACAAGGAGTTGAAGAGATTGCGGCTAAATATCCAGATATTAAAATTGTTGATAAACAAACTGCAAAATTCTTTAGAAAAGAAGCTATGGATGTAGTTAGTGATTGGTTACTCGCTGGGCGAGAAATCAACGCGATTGCTGCAAATAATGATGAGATGGCAATTGGTGCATCGTTAGCTATTACCCAATCTGGAGCACATAAAGATATTATCATTGGAGGGATTGATGCAACCGCTGATGCAATTGCTTATCTCCAACGCAATTTACTGAGTGTGACTATATTTCAAGATGGTAAAGGTCAAGGTTCTGGAGCAATTAATATCGCTTTAAAAGTATTAAAAGGTGAGACGGTTGATAAAGAAACATGGTTACCCTTTAAATTAGTTACTCCTGAAAATATTTCAGAATATGCGGATAAAAACAGATAAAAATCATTTAACAAACAGTAACATCTAATATATCAAATGGATGTGTAAATAAGCAATCCCTTGCATTTTCTTTAGTGAGGTTATTGCTTACAAATATAAAGCTCTTAAAGAAGCCTCACTCATTGCTGTTTTTCAATGGATGATTTCTGATTTTATTCATCTATTTTATTAAGAAGGTAAAAAAATGAGCGACTATATCCTTGAAATAGAAAACTTGAGTAAAACATTTCCAGGCGTTAAGGCGTTGGACAATATTTCATTTAAAGTTAAAACCCATTCTGTGCATGCTCTGATGGGAGAAAACGGTGCGGGTAAATCAACATTAATGAAATGTTTATCTGGTATTTATCAACCAGATGATGGATCTAAAATCACCTTAAATGGTCAATCAATCCACATACAAACTCCATTAGATGCCTTACATTTAGGCATTGCCATGATTCACCAAGAGCTTAATTTAATTCCTGAGATGACTATTGCAGAAAATATTTGGCTTGGGCGCGAGCCTCTTATAGGCTTTTTTGTTGATCATAGACAGCTTAATCAAATTACCACGCAATTACTCAAAAAGATTAATCTAGATTTACCGCCAACAACCTTAGTTGGTAATGTTTCAATTGCGCATCAACAGATGATAGAGATTGCCAAGGCAATATCATATGACGCACAAGTTGTGATTATGGATGAGCCAACCTCAGCCTTAACCGATAAAGAAGTAATTCAGTTATTTATTTTAATTCGTGAGCTTAAAGAACAAGGTAAAACAATAATTTATATCAGCCATAAAATGGATGAAATTTTCGAGATTACGGATGAGATCAGCGTTTTTAGAGATGGCTGCTTCGTAGGTTCTGATTTAACAGAAAATTTAAGTAAAGATCAATTAATCACCATGATGGTTGGCAGACCTCTCACCCAATTCTTTCCTAAATTTAATACCAAAATAGGTGAGGATTTGTTGGTTGTTAAAAATTTAAGTCGCCACAATAGTTCTCATACAAATACGGGCGGATCATTTTCTGATGTAAGTTTTAATATTCGTAAAGGCGAGATTTTGGGTGTTGCAGGTTTGGTCGGTTCGGGGCGTACAGAAATTGCAGAGGCATTATTTGGGGTTCATCCAGCACAAAGCGGCTCAATTTCAATTGATGGGCAAGAAATATCCATGAATACTCCAGCAATTGCGATTAAACAAGGTTTGGCTTTTTTAACTGAAGATCGAAAAAAATCAGGGCTATTTCTAGTGCTTTCAGTTCTGGATAATATGTGCTTAGTCAATATGGATGATTATATTAAATCAGGATTTATTTCACATAAAAAAATGTATCAAGATTGCGATAAACAAATCAATACATTAAGAATTAAAACTCCAAATCAAGCACAGATTATTGCTAACTTAAGTGGAGGAAATCAACAAAAGGTGTTACTCGCGCGGTGGCTTTTAACTGCACCTAAAATTTTAATTTTAGATGAGCCTACACGTGGTATTGATGTAGGTGCTAAAGCTGAAATATATAAATTAATGTCAAATCTTGCCAATAAAGGCGTAGCAATTTTAATGATCTCATCAGAATTGCCTGAAATATTAGGCATGAGTGATCGCATTATGGTGATGCGAGAAGGCAAAGTGAGCGGTATTTTAGATAGAGATGAGGCTGATCAAACTAAAATTCTTAGTCTTGCTGCAAATTAAAAATATTAAAATAATATATTAAAAAATAAAACAGGTAACTATTATGAGCATAATCACTCCAAGCATTAAACCCGAAAATAAACCTAATGAGTCGTTTAAAAAACTCTCATTCATGCAGAGAATGCCTAAAGATTTTGGGATTCTTATCGTTTTAATCTCCATAGGCTTAATCTTTGAAGTTTTAGGCTGGTGGATGCGTGGGCAATCATTTTTGATGAATCCCAATCGGCTTATTTTAATTGTATTACAAATGTCTATTATTGGTTTGATCGCGATTGGCGTTACTCAAGTTATCATCACCACAGGTATTGATTTATCCTTAGGCTCTATCATTGCCTTAAGTGCGGTTGTAGCTGCAAGCTTGGCGCAAACTAGTGATAGTATTCGCCCATTTTATCCAAGTTTATTAAATCTGCCTGCTTTTATTCCCATAATTGCAGGGATTACGGTGGGTTTGATTGCTGGCTGTATTACAGGATTACTCGTCACTAAAACAGGTATTCCTCCTTTTATTGCAACCCTTGGAATGATGGTTTCAGCAAGAGGACTTGCTCAATATTATACTCAAGGAAATCCAGTTAGTTTCTTATCTGAAGGATTTACCGCAATAGGTCAAGGTATTACCCCTGTTATTATATTTATCCTTGTTGCTTTTGTATTTCATATCGCTTTAAAACATACGCGTTATGGTAAATATGTATATGCAATTGGCGGTAATATTATTTCAGCAAAAGTATCTGGAATTAATGTTCATCGCACTTTAATCAGCATTTATTGTATCTCAGGAGGATTGGCAGGGCTTGCAGGAACCGTGTTAGCCGCGCGTGCGAGTAGCGGGCAATCAAGCATGGGAATGTCGTATGAGCTCGATGCAATTGCCGCAGCAGTAATAGGTGGTACAAGCCTAATGGGCGGTGTTGGGCGGATTACAGGGACGGTAATAGGTGCATTAATTTTAGGTGTAATTAAAAGCGGATTTACCTTCTTAGGTATTGATTCTTATATTCAAGATATTATTAAAGGCATCATAATTGTTGTAGCTGTTGTTATTGATATGCGTAAATCAAAAGGGTAATTATATGAACATGAATAAAAATAATAGTGATAATCAAAATAAAAAATTAAAAGTAGGCTTAATTGGTGCAGGTTTTATGGGAAAAGCACATAGCATTGCCTGGCATGCTTTGCCTGCGGTGTTCCCACAAGGAGTTGAAATTATTTGTGAGGCAATTAGTGCGGTAACTCCAAAGGAGACTGATAAAGCATGTGCTGAGTTAGATTTTAAGCGCGGAATCAATGATTGGAGAGATTTAGTTAATGATCCTGATATTGATATTATCGATATTTGTTCACCTAATTTTTTGCATAAAGAAATGATTCTTGCTGCAATTCATGCAGGAAAAAAAGCTATTTATTGTGAAAAACCTCTTTCTTTAAATCCACAAGATAGTTTAGAAATAGCGAATTTAGCCCAGACTCACAATGTTATTAGTATGACTGGATTTAACTACGCTAAAAATCCAGTGTGTTCCTTGGCTAAAGAAATTATTCAAAATGGTGAGATTGGTAAAATCTACCATTTTAGAGGTACACATTGTGAAGATTATCTGCTGGATGCACGCGCTCATCACTCTTGGCGTTTAGTTAAAGCAACAGGCGGATCAGGCGCGCTTGGTGATTTATGTCATATCATCCATATGGCAATGCACTTAGTGGATGATATTGAGGCTGTATGCGGGAATATTCAAACAGTAATCCCAGAACGTGCTGATTTGCAAGGTGTTATGCAAATAGTAGAGAATGAAGATCAAGCCCATGCACTGATTAAATTTAAAAATGGGACAATTGGCACATTAGAGTTTAGCCGTGTTGCTGCAGGGCGTAAAATGGGCTTAACTTATGAGATAAATGGTGAATTAGGCAGTATCTATTTTGATCAATCAAGAATGAGTGAATTACAACTCTATACCAATACTGATGCAAGTAATCGCCAAGGCTTTAGAACAATTCTAGCAGGACCTGAGCATCCTGATTACGGCGGATTTTGCGTGGCATCAGGACATGGTTTAGGGTTTAATGATATGAAAGTAGTCGAAGTGCGTGATTTTGTTGATGCTATTCTTAATCAAACGCGCGCCAGACCAGATTTTAGAGACGCTTATAAGGTTGATTGCATCATTGCCGCAATTATTGAATCTAGTAATGAGAAACGCTGGATTGAGTTGGGTTAAGTTAGATTAAGTTATAATGATCCACTAAGAGATACACCAATAGCTACACCAAGAGCTATACTTAGTGCTAGATATGAGCTTCTTATAAGTATAATTTACTATTTTATTTTATAAAAATATCAACTTTATTTAACAATCAGATTTCTAAGCTGATTTAAAAACAGATATTTGAATAAAAAACCGCTAAAATAGTTAAACAAATACAATATAGAACCCCATAACCTAATTTAGAAAAATCATTATGATAAAAACTATTAAAGAAGATATAGCTAGCGTATTTGCGCGTGATCCTGCGGCGCGAAATACTTTTGAAGTAATGACAACTTATCCAGGTCTTTGGGCTATTTGGGGTTATCGCGTTACCAATTTTTGCTGGTTAAAAAACATGAAGTGGCTTGGACGCTGGCTTTCAACCCTGATACGTTTTCTTACAGGAATAGAGATTCATCCAGGCGCTACAATTGGAAGGCGCTTTTTTATTGATCATGGCATGGGCGTTGTTATTGGAGAAACTGCACAAATTGGTGATGATTGCACAATCTATCATAGTGTTACTTTAGGCGGCACAAGTTGGAAAGAGGGCAAACGTCATCCAACTTTAGGCAATGGCGTGGTTATTGGTGCGGGTGCTAAAATTTTAGGACCAATTACTTTACATAATAATGCGCGGATTGGCTCAAATTCTGTAGTGGTTAAAGATGTACCAGAAGGTGCGACCGCGGTTGGTATTCCTGCAAGAATTGTGATGCCAAATGTGATTGATCCTAAAAAAGAGCTTTCTGAAAAACTCTTTAATGCATATGGAATGACTCAAGAACATGCTGATCCTGAAGCGAATGCTATCAATATCATGATTGATCACCTTCAACAATTAGATGCGACACTTATTGCGATAAAAGATGCATTGGCGCTACAAAATATCCATATTGATATTGATATCCCAACCCTTACCCCGTGTAAACTAAATGAAGGGGAACGCAATGACTAGGATCATTACTGAAATAATTAATATGATAACCAAGAGATTACATGAATATGCAAAATTAATGCGCATGGACAAACCTATTGGAACGTATCTATTACTATTTCCAACACTTTGGGGTTTATGGCTCGCTGGAAATGGCGCACCGCCTGTTTATTTAGTGATTATTTTTGGATTGGGCGTATTTTTAATGCGGAGTGCTGGCTGTGTTATGAATGATATTGTCGATAGAAATTTTGATCCACATGTAAGCCGCACTCAATCTCGCCCACTTGCAGCTAAAACAATCACTGTATTTGAGGCAATTATTTTGTTAATTATATTGTTAGTGCTTAGTTTATACCTTGCGACATTTTTAAATATGTTAACTCTAATATTATCTATTCCTGCACTATTACTTGCACTTTCTTACCCATTTATGAAGCGCTATCATAGCTTGCCGCAAGCACATTTAGGCTTAGCTTTTGGTTTTGGAATTCCCATGAGTTACGCTGCAATCCAAAATAATATCCCCTTAGAAGCTTGGTTATTATTATTGATTAATATTATCTGGACGCTTATTTATGATACGCAATATGCGATGAGTGATCGTTGTGATGATAAAAAGATCGGCGTAAAATCCAGTGCTTTATTGTTTGAAAAATGGTTAGGCAAACATGATTATTTGATCATCATCATCTTACAAATTAGTATGCTCATCGGGCTGTATGTTTTAGGTAATCTTAGAGGTTTTGGGATGATTTGGCATGGTGTTTTAGTCTGCGTAGCTGTATTATTTTGTAAGCATACACTTTGGGTCAGATCGCACCAAGTTGCGGCATGTTTTAACGCATTTTTAGATAATAGTAAGATAGGATTAATTATTTTTATTGGTATTTTGCTGTGCTTATTGCCAAATTAAATTTGATTAAACTTAAGAGCGCATCTATTTATTTGGTTTTTATAAAAGCCCCTAAAGCAATTATGTAAACGATATCCAGCCTCAAAATTGGCTGCTTCCCCCTAAATCCCCACTTAGCAGTTAGCAGGTGGGACTTTTAAAGCTCCTAAAAATAGATGTGCTCTAATTGAAACCTCTTGAAACCTCTTAAAATGGGAAAATCATTTTAGTTTTAGCCACTAAAATAATATAGATCACACTTCCTAGTGCAAGCATAAAAAATAAGCCTTTTATTTTCAAGTTACGTCCATATTTTAATGCGATTAGACCAAAGCCAATATATGCAAAAAGTGCTAGAGTCTTAGCAATCAACCACGGACTTTTAAAAAAAGGCCAGCCAGCTGTATATAGCAACATAAATGCAGAAACTAACAATAATGTATCAATAATATGGGGGAGAATCTTGAATAATTTGATAT
>BHEQ01000065.1 GCA_003864535.1 Gammaproteobacteria bacterium | reverse complement strand
GTCATGGTTATTACTACGAATGAGGAGCTAGTTATCGCTCAAGATACCGCAGCTTTAATCTAAGGTAAGTTAATATTATAAATATTAAGGTATGCAATAAAAAATGCTCTAGCGTTGACTAGAGCATTAACTAAATGTTACAACACGTTGAAAGTAAGTATCTTATCACATATTAAAAATCTTACTTAAATATTTAAAAGATAATTGTCTAGCGTTAACTGGAGCATTAATTTATAGCTATTAAGACTACATTTAAATTAATTATTTGAATATTATGGCTTAAAATTAGAGATAATCTCATCTAGTTGGAGATCTAGACTTTCAAGCCCACCCCCTGATAAATACCAGAGGTCAGGCTGTAATATAAAAGTTTTCTTGTTTTTAATTGCCGCAACATTTGCAAGTGCGGTATCTTTAAAAACATCCATAGAGATTGCTTTTTGACCAATCGCGCTGCTGCGATCTATAAGGAAAATATAATCAGGATTAAGCGTGTTTAAATATGCGCTATCAGCTAATTTACGTTCAGTAAATATAGTAGTTTCAGCTTTAGGTAAGCCGAGAAGATCAAAGATGATACTGGTATAACCACCTTTTGTAAGCACCATTAAATTGCCATCATTATGTAAAAGAACTAGGGTTTTGCTAGAAGACTTAGCTGCGAGCTCTTTAAACTTAGCTGCCTTGCTCTCAAGTGCTGCAAGTTTAGTTTCTGCTAACGGTGTTTGCTCGATTAAACTTGCAAGGATTAAAGCGTTTTTCTTAACAGATTCAAAATAGTTATTAGAATCAATATTTAAATTAAGAGTTGGGGCGATATTGCTCAGTTCTAAAAAATGCGATCCTTGCCGTCCAGTAATAATAATCAATTCAGGTTTTAAAGCTTTTAATTCATCAAAATTAGGAGTTTTCATGCCGCCAGCATTAATATCTGTATCTTTTACAAATGATTTAAGATAGTTCGGAGTTGATTCTTTTGGATAAGCTTTAACAGATACGCCTAATGTTTTTAGAGTATCTAACGCCCCAAAATCTAAAGAAACAATATTCTTTGGATTTAGGTTAACTTCAACCATAAACTGAGTTGATACCTTTATTTTATGGTCTTTTTCTTGGGCTAAAACAATTGGTGTAGATAGTCCTAATGCTAGACCTATTCCTAATGCGAGTAACTTGATATTCATATATCGATCCTTTGGTTTGAGTGGTTGTAAAATAAGATTTAGATAATACTTTAAATAAAAATAATTATCAAATAGCATTTACTTCTATTTACAAATGATAATGATTATTGTTATCATTGCGCCCCACAATGGATATTAGGAAATTATATAAATATGACTCGTCAATTAGATAAACAATTAGCCCAGCCTGTTAAAAAATATAAGCGTAAAATTTACCTAGGAAATATTGCATTATATTCAATGACAAGCATGCTATTATGCCTACCTCTATTAAGCTATGCTGATGAAGCTTCAAAGAAGTTGCTGCAAACGTCAAGTAATATAGCTGCAAATAATACAGCCATAAATAATATAGAAGATGCTTTGGCAACAGAAATAACCGAATCAGATGTATCCGCAAATAGTAATACTGCAACTGCTAAAACTATAGTTGTAACAGCATCAGGGTTTGAACAATCAATAAAAGATGCGCCCGCAAGTATCTCTGTAGTTACGCGAGAGGAGCTTGCAAAAAAACCTTTTCGGGATATTACCGATGCGCTGCGTGATATCCCAGGAGTAACTATTACTGGGGGCGGGGCGGGCACAGATATAAGCTTACGCGGAATGGGCTCTAAATATACGTTAATGTTAATTGATGGCAAACGCCAAAGCTCGCGTGAAACACGCCCAAATAGTGATGGGCCTGGGATTGAGCAAGGCTGGATTCCTCCTCTTTCTGCGATTGAGCGCATTGAGGTTATTCGTGGACCTATGTCGTCCTTATATGGTTCAGATGCGATGGGTGGCGTGATTAATATTATCACCCGTAAAGTTGCCAAAGAGTGGGGTGGGAGCGTGCGTATGGAGAGCACAATTCAGGAAGATAGCGCCTCAGGTAACTCAAATACAGTGAATATTTATGCAAATGGTCCAATTATTGCGGATCGTTTAGGCTTGCAATTATATGGTGCGTATTCAGGACGTGGTGAGGATCAGTTTTTAAGCGGCTTTCCAAAGCGGAGTTTAAATAGTTTTTCAGGTAAACTTAGCTTTATCCCCATAACAGATCATACTTTAGAGCTTGAAGTTGGCACATCTTTACAAAAACGTATAGCGCGTAAAGGGGTTACTTCAAAAAATGGGAGCACGCATGAATCAAGGCGTAATAATGAATCTTTACGTCATATTGGTGATTGGGGATTTGCGCATTCGGAAATTACCCTAGCGCATGAAAAAACAAATAACTCCACACGTAAAATGATTGTTGAAAATAAATCTATGGATGGAAATATTTTACTTCCATTTGGGCAACATAAGCTCATTATTGGCGGGCAATATCGTGATGAGAAGCTAGATGATCAAGGTAATCAATATGATAAGAGTGTTACCGAACTCTCTCGGTTTAGCTACGCTGTTTTTGTTGAAGATGAATGGCAAATCACGGATAGCTTTGCGCTAACAGGTGGCCTACGCTATGATTATGATGAAAATTATAGTGGGCATATCAATCCAAGAATTTATGCAGTTTGGAATCTAAGTGAGGAGTGGACATTAAAAGGCGGAATCTCAACAGGATTTACAGCTCCAGGCTTACGTTATGTTGCTAATGATTGGGGTCAGGTTACTGGTGGCGGGCAAAGTAATGGGATGATCCTCGGTAATCCTGATTTAACTCCAGAGAAATCAACTAATTATGAAGTTAGTATAAACTATGAGAATGATAATCAATTAACTGCAAGCGCAACAGCTTTTTACACTGTTTTTAAAGATAAGATCCAATCATATTATGTGTGTGATGATCGAACCCTACAAAATAAGTGCATTGCAAGTAATGGAGAGGGTTTTGATTTTATTCAGTCACGGACTAATGTTGATAAGGCTAAGTTAAAAGGGCTGGAAATATCCGTAAAAATTCCATTACCTCAAGATTTTTCAATAAATTCGAGCTATACATGGACAAAAACCGAGCAAGCAAGTGGCAAAAATAAAGGCAACCCACTAAATAGAATTCCTGATCATCAACTTAATGTTTCTATTGAGTGGGATGTAAATGATCAAGTTAATTTATGGGTAAAAACTAAATATAATGGCAAAGAAAAATCTATAGGCAGTGGTGGTAATATTTCAGCTAGATATCCAGGATATAGCGTTTTAGATTTAGGTGGATCTTGGAAAATATCTAAAGAAAATACACTCTATGCTGGTGTTTACAACGTTAGTAATAAAGAAATTCGTAGTACTAATGTTGGGCGTTTAGATGATGGACGGCGTTATTGGCTAGGTTTAAATGTTGATTTTTAAGTAAGGCTCTCTCCAACAATGTCCTTTAGTGTGGGAGCTTTTACTAAAAAC
Source organism: Gammaproteobacteria bacterium (assembly GCA_003864535.1). GTDB lineage: Bacteria > Pseudomonadota > Gammaproteobacteria > Cardiobacteriales > Wohlfahrtiimonadaceae > BHEQ01. The sequence goes on along the minus strand of BHEQ01000065.1, from coordinate 5,518 downwards.
CCGTGCAGACGCTTAAGTTAAGAGATTGCACGACAGCAAGCTCTTAATTTTGGTAAGACTTGCACCGCGTAAGCGTATTTGGTAAACTTATTCGGGTAACGTTTTAGTGATAAAGAGAGCTTTGCTATGATTAAATATTTAATAAATCTAATAAAAATGCGTAAAGAGAATGATTCTAGTGCAAATGGATCTTCGCTACCTACACTACCTGATTTTGGATTTTATATACCACAATCTAAGAATGACTACGATGCACTAATAGGAGATTGGGAGAAGGTTGGTCAATCAATTCGCTACGGCATGTCTCAGGTTGAACTACAAATAAAGCATGATGACAAATAGGCACAACAAGGCGGTTGCTAAGTCTCAAAATACTAAGCAAGGTCAGATATCAGATGTCTCAATCCGTTCTGCGCCATTGCCTGACCCTGCGCTCATTAGTGCTTTTATTTTTGGGAAAAGCCGCTCACGCGAGTAATCTATACTCTTAATTTTATATCTTAGTTAATTTTACCAGCGAGCTGCGGCGATTGTGTCGGAAGTTTTGGGCTCAACCCAGATGCTAGAGCCATCTTCAAAAAATTCTCTTTTCCAAAAAGGTGCTGCTGTTTTAAGATAATCCATAATAAACTGCGCTGCATTAAAAGCTTCAGAGCGATGTTTTGCGGTAACAATAATTAACATTATCTTCTCATTTTTAGCAAGCATCCCAACTCTATGAATAATCCTACATTGGCTTATATTCCAGTTTTTGCGTGCCAAAATTGCTATTTTTCCGATTTCTTTTTCAGTAACGAGCGGCATATGTTCTATAAAAAGAGATTTAAGCGCAATAGCTTGATCAAAAACTCGAACCATTCCTTGAAATGCGACTAAAGCCCCATTATTATCAATATCTTGGGTGCGCAAGTTATGCTCTTCCACGCCTAGATCAAAATCATGCTCAAAAATACTAATATTAAGCCAGCTATGTATCGTTGCGCCTTGCATCGTCTAGCCTCCTGTAACAGGAGGTAATAAAGCAACATGATCGCCTACTTTTATCGCAGTTTCTTCATAGCAAATTTCATTGTTAACTACCACTCTAAAAACTTGATCTTCAGATAAAGTGGTGCGCCAAAGCTCATCGCGACCTTTTAATAAATTGAGTAAATCAACACTTGTACCACAGCTCCAAGCAAGATTCTCAGTGGTGATATTTAGGATAGTTTTAAAACGCCCAAAATAAGTAATTTGAATCATTATTTAAGATTCCATAATTAAGGTTAAATACAGATATTGAAGGATTAGCGCCCTGTAGTATATATAATTGTGTAAAATAGCCCAAATACTTAAATATGAAATATTAGATGCACCTTTATTAAGTGATATAAGTAACAATATATTATTATAAATATCAAGCTGTTGTATATATTTGCTTATACTTATTTGAATTAGTTAATACTTAATAAAACTAAAATTAGAGAACTAAACTTAGAGAACTAAAATGGAAAAGCCACATTTATCAACAACACTTTTTTCTACATTAAATCTGCATGAATCTTTAAAAGAAGCACTTGAAGATATGGAATTTAGTCATTGCACTCCAATTCAAGCACAGACTTTACCCTTTCTTTTAAATGGACGCGATCTTACTGGGCAGGCGCAAACAGGCACGGGAAAATCAGCCGCATTTTTACTCGCTATTTTAAATCATTTAATGATCACACCTATTGAGGATAATTTAAAAGGTCCATTTGCAATAGTGCTTGCACCAACGCGCGAACTTGCTCTACAAATTTATAAAGATGCTACATCTTTAGGGCGTTACACTGGGCTTAAATATTGCGCGGTCTATGGTGGAACTGGTTATGATAGCCAAAGAAAACAGCTCGATGCTGGGGTCGATGTCATTATTGGTACGCCTGGGCGGATTATTGACTTTTTCAAGCAAGGGGTCTTTACTCTTAAAAATATCGAGGTTTTAGTGCTTGATGAGGCTGATAGAATGTTTGATTTAGGCTTTGTCAACGATATTCGCTACTTGTTACATAAAATGCCAGCTCCAGGGCAACGTTTAAATATGCTGTTCTCAGCAACTTTCTCTCAAAGAGTTTTAGAGCTTGCTTATGAGCACATGAATAATCCTGAAAAAGTAATTGTTGAATCAGATAATGTCACCGCAGATAGAATTACTCAGCATTTATTTCATGTCGCCTCGCATGATAAAATTAAACTCTTATTTGGAATCTATCATAAAGAAAAACCAACGCGCTCGATTGTATTTGTGAACACTAAACGCGTTGCAGATGAGGTTGCAGCTTATTTAGAAGCAAATGATATAAAAGCTGCGGTACTTTCAGGGGATATCCCACAAAATAAACGGGAGCGTTTATTAGAGGCATTTAAACATGGTGTGCTCTCCATAATGGTCGCAACCGATGTTGCTGCACGCGGTTTACATATTCCTGATGTTAGTCATGTATTTAATTATGATCTACCCCAAGATGCGGAAGATTATGTGCATAGAATTGGGCGTACAGCTAGGGCAGGTGCGGATGGCACCGCGATTAGCTTTGCTTGTGAGGAATATGTCTGGTCTTTACAAGATATTGAAGATTATATAGGTCAGAGTATTCCGATAGCAGAAATATCAGATGATTTACTATTTGAGCCAATCGTGCCTAAGTTTATACCGCGCGAACGCCGCTCTAATGAAAGTCATTCCCGCAGAACAGGGCATCCAGCAATGCGCAATCATCCACGTCCTAGAAATTAGGGCTAAGAATAGGAGCTTTTAAGATATCCGCTTTTAAAGGGATAATTAAAGGCTCATCCTCACTTACTAAACGTAAGGGTTGATCTTGCTCAAACGCGTTTGGATTGGCAATTTTTAATGCGGAAACAATCTGTGCTTCAGAAACTCTATTTGTATTAGCAAGGCTGCGTATCATCGGCTGCAGTTTTGTATCAATTTCAATATCAAAAACAGGCGATATCCTCACCGGGATTACGCGCCGCGGTCTTAAGAGAGTTGCATTTTTTAGATTATATTTAAGCGGTATGCTCGATACTCGATATTGAGTTTCTCCAGTTAGGCTCATTTGTGCGGGCATGACCTCTATGGATGTAAGATTTGAATAAAGAGTTTTCTTGATAATTTTTGCAGCAGGAGCTTCTATCTCCTCTTCATCTTCATTTTCATTTTCATTTTGAGGCAAAGAGCTTGCATCTAAGACTTGGGATATTCCAGTTTTAGGGGAAATAATACTCACATTTTGTTCTAAATCTCCTTTTGGAGAATTTTGATTAGAGTTTGTCTGAGCCTGTTTGGGTCTTATTGCACTAAATCCTGGCGGTACGAAAATCTCAGTATCATTAGTACTCTTGGTATTATTAGGATTATCAGGGGTTGCTATATTTTGCTTCACGCCACTTGGGGTAATCGCGCTAAATCCTTCAGGAATTGGTGTCGTTAATGGTTTAAAAACCTGAGTAGGTTTGGGGCTGTAATATCCTTGCTGCGGCAGTAACATGGTTTTTTCAGTCATATATTGCGCATATTCTTCAGGCATATCTTCCTTTAAATGATATGGAATGAGCCATGCAAGCGGTAATTCACTCGGGGCTAGATATTCTAAGTAGCTTTTAGCCGCAGTATCTGATAAATCCCTCTCTTCTGGTTTTAGCATTTGTTTTAGAGAGTCACGTATGCTAACCGCCTCGCTATTGCCATGTCTTGCCGCAACTAAAGCCCATGCATGTGCCTCAGCCAAATCTTTATAAACTCCAATTCCTAAGCGGTATAAAGTTGAAAGATTAAGTGCGGCATCAATATGCCCCTCTGCGGCGGCGATCCGATAAGATTCGACCGAACGCACGTAATCTCTAGGTGTGCCTCTCCCAATTTGGAGCATAGTTCCTATATTATTGAGCGCATCAATATGCCCTTTTTCAGCAAGAGCTTCAAAAATATTAAAAGCAAGATTATAATCTTCCTCATCATAAGCTTTTACCGCACTCTCAAAATCATCAGCATAAAGAGTATTTAGGCAGTTGAGGATTAATACAATAATTAGAGTATTAATCTTAAGTATATTTATATAATTAGCCATAGTTTTTATAACTCATTGTTTGATAATAAAAGAGGCAGAGATAGGATTATGGTCACTTAAACGATTAGAAGATGGATTTTGGGTGTGGAGCATGTGGATTTTAGCATTTTGCAATTTCAAATGATGATTAAAAATAATATAGTCTAAAATAACAGGCCTGCCTCCATGTTTAACAGTATGTTCATTTGAAGTAAGTGCCTTATCTAAAGCAGAATTTAAATCTGGCTGGCATAATAAGCTAAGTGTTTTGGAGCTTGGGACATCATTCATATCACCTAAAATAATGCAGGGTAAATGCGCATATTGATGTGCGATATCTGCGATATATTGTGCTTGGGAGTGGCGTTGTTTTTTATAAATCCGCCCAAGTTTTTTCGGGTGGGCTCGCATTGATTTTAAATGACAGTTGATGATTAATATTTGTTTGGCATCAATCTCAAGTATCGCAACTAGAGGTGGGCGTGAGGGACTAAAGCCAAGTTCTGGATCTCCTTTAAAACAAGAAAGATTATGCACAGATAATGCATTATTTTGGGAAATATTTTTTGAGATATCTGGTGGTATATCTGGTGATATATCCTGTGATATATCAAATTTATTTAAAATAATAGATATTTTTGCAGGAGCTTTGACTAAAAACACACAACGAATATTAAGCCCCTGTTCACCACCATTCTCATCAGGTTGTGGTGCAATTTCATGATATTGATAAACAAGTGAATATTGCTCAAGGAGTTGTGCGCAAATGTTTTGCATAACAAGAGCTGGAACATTATCTATTTGGAGTTGTGCTTTAGCACCTATTTCTTGTAATCCTATAATATCAGGGGCATTTAATTCTATGGCGATAAGATTAAGCAGTGCTTGGATTTTTTCAGGGGACGACCATTCACCAAAGTTGCACGCATTAAAACTCGCAATATGCACGCCTAACTTAATATCTGGATCAATGATTGGTTTAATTATTGATTTAATGCTTGACTCAGTACTTGACCCAATACTTGGCTCAATGCTTGGTTCAATGCTTGGTTCAAGGCTTAAGTTTAATTTAGATCGGTTAATTTTTAGCATGGGTTTATTATTTTCTTTCCGAATTCAATAAAAACGTTTGGGCACATGCGGCGCGTCCTTTTTGTTTACGCCTTGTATAACTTGAATCATTGCCATTTAGCTCAAAAGATTGTTGATTATCAGATAAATAAACTCTAAGCCCTTCTTTGATAATCCGCCGTTTAATTTTAAGGTCTAAAATTGGAACCGCAATTTCAATGCGCCTAAATAGGTTGCGATTCATCCAATCTGCACTAGAAAGATAAACATCTTCCGCGCCGTTATTATAAAAATAAAAAATACGTGTGTGTTCTAAAAAACGCCCAACAATTGAAAATACGCGAATATTCTCAGATAAACCAATAACATTAGGG
>BHEQ01000064.1 GCA_003864535.1 Gammaproteobacteria bacterium | reverse complement strand
GCTTTAACCGCAATTATCACCATCATCACGCTTGCTATTATTTATCGCCCTTTATTATTATTTATAATTGATCCTGTTTTTGTGCAAGCAATTGGCTGGCGCGGCAGTGTTTATCATGCTATTTTCTTGGGAATCACCGTACTTAATTTAGTCGCAGGTTTCCAAGCCTTAGGCTCGTTAATGGCAGTGGGTCTGCTGATGCTCCCAGCTATTAGTGCTAGGCTTTGGGCAAAAACGATGGAAGGTACATTTATCATCACGATTATCTTTGGAATTATAGCAAGCTTAAGCGGACTTCTCGCCTCCTTCCATGCCTCCTTACCCACAGGACCCACGATTATTACTTGCGCTGGAATATTGTATTTATTATCGTTAATTTTTGGAAAAACAGGCGGCATTCTTATAAAGTTTATAAAAAACAAACATAAGACGCATTAAGCGTAAGCAACTAGAAAGCGTAATTTATAGACGCGCCATGATTAGTTAGTTAATTAATAAAATATGGCGATATAATATATAAATAAGCAAAACAGGAGCTTACCAAAGTCATGTTTTGCATTCAATCCGTTGATGTTTTAGCCATAGGTAAAAAGCCAAATGCCTCTCCAGCGCCTTTATATAAAGGCAAGCCTAATAGGTTTTCGTGCTCACAATGGGTTGGATCTGGGAATTTAAATGCTTTAATATTTTTGGATGCCACAAAAAATAAACGCCTTCTTTTTTGAGGTGTACCATAATCTGCGGACATTAGTTCCTTATGAATAACATCATAACCTATCTCATTGAATGATTTATATATCTTCTCTATCATATTACTCGACTTAACCTGCGCTAATCCATAGACATTCTCTAAGATAACAATTTCTGGAGAGAGCTTGTCTATATGCCGAATGTAATCTGTATATAATCGACCTAAAGGATCTAAAGTTGCCCTTTGCTTTCCAGCGACGCTAAATGTTTGGCAAGGAGGACCGCCAATAATAATATCAGGGTTTTTGCCAATGGCTATTTTAACAAAATTTGGGTCAAGCTCTCTAATATCTGCTTGATGAAAATTCCAATTAGGTCTGTTCGCATTGATCGTATTTTCAGACCATTTTTCTATATCTGTACTAAAAGCTGTTATAAATTGCAGGGCCTCGGAAGATGCCTCTTCAAAGCCAAGATCAAATCCACCTGCTCCAGTAAAATAAGAAGCTATTTTAATTTCTCCAAGCTTCCCAATATTTACAAAATACCGAGAGACTTCTTTAGCAATAGCCGCAGCTAGTTTAACAGGAACTGCATTACCTATTTGTTTATGTATTTGACCTAAAGTCCCTTTAAATTCATAGTCATAAGGAAAGTCTTGTAAACACGCAGCTTCTCTTGGCGTAATATATCTATCCTCTGTAGGATGTACAAATTTATTGAAAATATAAGCAGTTACCGTGAGAGAGGGTTTACTCTGTTCCAAACGCAATAAACGCATATTTGGACCGCCTGTTTTTTTATCGCCCTTGCGAATAAAGCTTTCGTGTTGTAAATGGATTGGCAGGTCTCCCATTTTATGCCCTGGTGCTAAATGCTTAATACGCTCAAGTACAATTCCTGAATATATTCTAGTTTCATGATTTGGCAATAAAGTTTTCATATTTTATCACCTCGTAAAATAGTATCATCTAAGGTAATGATGTAATCAAAGATATAGTTTAGTTTTTCTCTGGAAATGAAAGCCTTGTTATTTATAGATTCTATATCCGCCTCATTTCCCCATAAGACATTTACAAAAGGGCGCACATAATCATCTTGATGTCGATATGCGGGCAGATTTGAAATAATAGCGGTTTTATAATTACGTTGAGATTGGTGCGTAATACCAATTTTTAAGACTTGGTATACTGCTTTTTTAATATCATCCGTCCGATCCATGCCTGCACTTGTTTTGCTATCACTAATAACTGATCTTTGTGGCCATCCATCTAATTTACTTGCTTCTTTTGGAGGAGATCCGCAAGCATTGGTTATAAAAAAAATAGGGTTTTGCCTATCCTTTTTAATATAAGCTATCTTCGCGCTGTTCCATGTTTTGATAAACTTACTCCTTTTCATTTATACATGGTAAGCGCGGCTTTAATCTATATTATCCAAAGGCACATCCTCTTCAGGATCTAGGGTATTTAAGCTATAGATTTTTTCAAGATTTTTCTGGATTAATGGCTCTAGTTCAGACATTTTTTGTTGTTGTAGCTCGCTTATTTTTATAGATATATCTGGCATTTTTTGTAATATTTCTTGTCCCTCAGGACTATTGAAAAATATAGTAGCTAATTCAAGCTGATGATCAGAATGATAGTCTTTTATCGCAGCAATTAGACTATCTTTAACTCCATCCCATTTAAAGCTTTTTTTAATCTCTTCTATAATTAGATCACGGCTTTGGTTCATGCTTGAGATTTGCTCTTTGCTTGGATGCAACTCTAGAAATGATTCTGCAATGATTTGATCAATCATCTTAATCATTTCATTTTCCATATCTGCAATGCTTTTTTCTATACCTATAGCTTGGAGGTATTTTTCCGTTTTATCAATGCTTCCTGCATTTACAAAAGAGCTTATGGAGAGTATCAATACTAATAATAGAGAGCCAATGTGTTTGCTCGCAAAATTCTTTGTCAAATAAGTCATGTCAGCTTCTCTTTTAATCATCACAATAGTCTTAGGGTATGGCTAGGTATTGGATGGTATTGTAACGCTAAAACATATTAAGTTCCAATTTAGCCCGTAAAGACATACGTTCTGGAGTCCAAAAAGGCTCCCAAACTAGGTCGACTAAGCAGTCCTCAATTTCTGGCATTGCATTAACTGCATTGGCAACCCACTCAGGCATTGAGCCTGCAACAGGGCAGCCAGGGGCGGTTAAGGTCATATCGATCTTTACTTTAATCATATTTGGGGTTAAATCTAAATATTCAATCACGTAGATAAGCCCTAATTCATAAATATCTACAGGAATTTCAGGATCATAAACTTGTTTAATTGCGGTAATTATTGCCGTGGTTAATTCACTAATATAAGTCTCATCATAAGTTTTAATTGCTTCAGAAAAGAAAACTTGTGGATAATTAGGATCTTGAGGTGGATTTGTGTTTTGAGATTCTTGTGTATTCATGTGATGTCCAATTTATTATTAAATTATTCTGTTTTAACAGGTTCGCTTTGCTTGACGATAGCAGCTTGTAATGCATGCCATGCAAGAGTTGCACATTTAACCCTTGAAGGATATTTTTTAACTCCTGTCAAAATCATCAAACGCCCTAAGATTTGTTGTTGTTTGTCTAGGTTGATATCAATATTATCTTGAGTAACTGCTTGATGAAACTCATCAAAAATCAATTTAATCGCTTGGATAGATTTGCCTTTTACCGCATCAGTCATGAGTGAGGCAGATGCTGTTGAAATTGCACAACCTTGCCCCTGAAAAGAAACATCTAAAATTATATCGTCTTTCATATTAATATATATTTGAATTTGATCCCCACAAAGTGGATTATGTCCACGCGCCATACTGCTGGCAGGATCAATAACTCTAAAGTTGCGTGGGCGTTTATTATGGTCAAGAATTACTTCTTGATATAAAGATTGAAGATCTGAATTTATCATAATGTGAATTATCTAATTAGTACTAAATTGGTGCTATTTTATCCACATTCACTAATTATAGGTATAATTTTTTTAATTAATTATTTTTATAGCTACTTTGTAGCGTTTTTGCAGAGTTAATGTATTGATTAAATGTGAATTTAATATAGTGTGTATCTGTGCGGCTATATCTGTAAATTAGATTTTCTAAGGCTTGTAATTTTGTTAAAAGAGTAAAATTAATCACCATGCAGAATTAAAGGTATAATTCCAATTACTTTATAAATTATACTTTTCAAGGCTTGCAGTTTTATTAAATTAACCAAACAAAGGGGTTTTATAATGGGATTAGAAAATATCCAAACACAGCTAAGTAATCGATTTTTTCGCTACCTTGCCATCTCAAGTCAAAGTGATAGTATGAGTAATACTATTCCAACAAGCGCAGGTCAAATCACTCTGGCAAGCTTATTGGCGCAGGAATTAGCACAATATGGATTAGAAGAGATTCATATTGATCAAAATGGCTCTTTAACTGCGGTTAAACGCGCTCCTCTCCAAAATACACCTGCGGCAAATACTCCTAAAATTGGATTTGTGGCGCATCTTGATACGGTAGATGTAGGTTTATCTGCTGATATTAAACCTCAAATAATTAATTTTAAAGGAGATGATCTTTGTCTTAATCATGAGCAAGATATCTGGTTAAAAACAAAAGCACACCCTGAAATATTAAAATATATGCATGAAGATATTATTTTTTCTGATGGAACAAGCGTACTTGGGGCGGATAATAAAGCGGCAATCACGGTGATTATGGAGCTTTTAGCGAGCCTTAAAGCTAACCCTTGCACTACTTGTGATATTTATGTCGCCTTTGTACCTGATGAAGAGATTGGTCTGCGCGGTTCTAAAATACTTGATCTAACCCGTTTTAAGCCAGATTTTGCGTATACTATTGATTGCTGTGAGCTTGGCGAGGTGGTTTATGAGACTTTTAATGGAGCTTCTATTGAGGTTAATATCACAGGAATTACCGCGCATCCAATGTCGGCTAAAAATGTATTAGTCAATCCTATCCGCGTTATGCATGATTTAATGGGATATTTTGATCGTCATGATACTCCTGAACACACAGAAGGGCGCGAAGGTTATTTCTGGTTTAATGATATCAATGCGAATCAAAGTACGGCAAACTTAAAAATATCAATCCGTGATTTTGATCTGATTGGATTTAATGCGCGTAAAGATTTTTTTGCACAAGCGGTAAAATTAACGCAAGCACGTCATCCACGGGCGCAAATTAGTTATGTGATTACTGATATTTACGGCAATATTAGTAATTCGATTAAAGATAATTCTCACCCTTCAATCGACCTACTTCTAAGTGCGATGGCAAGTTTAAATATTAAGCCTAATATCATCCCTATGCGCGGCGGTACCGATGGTTCTGCGTTATCACCACGCGGTTTGATTACGCCTAATTATTTTACAGGTGCGCATAATTTTCATTCGTGCTTTGAGTTTTTACCTATAAGTGCATTTGTTAAATCATTTGAGCTAACTAAGTCTATTTGTATGCTCGCTGCTCGCTCAAATGATTTTAATTAATATGTTAATTAACAAGCATATAAATTAATATAAGCCAGTTGGTTTAACATCCTGAGAGATCAGGATTGCTTTGACATTTGAATACGCACCAAGGGTCATTTTATGTGTTTCACGCCCAATGCCAGATTTTTTGTAGCCTCCAAAAGCAACATGAGCAGGATAAACGTGGTAGCAATTTACCCAAACCCGTCCTGCTTGAATTCCTTTTGCCATCCGCCAGATGCGATTAAAATCACGCGTCCAAACACCACTACCTAATCCATAAATTGTGTCATTTGCAATTTTCAATGCCTCCGCCTCATCTTTAAAAGTTGCGATCACAATTACAGGTCCAAAAATCTCTTCTTGGAAAAGACGCATATCATTCGTACCTTTAATAATTGTAGGCTCAATATAATACCCATTATAGCCCTCAAGCTTGATCACATTGCCCCCAAATAAAATATCCATATTTTCATTTTTGGCAATATTAAGATAGTTAGTAACCCGATCAAACTGCTCTTCTGATGCCATAGCCCCAATAAGCGTCGTGGTATCGAGTGGATTACCATGCTTAATCGTTTTAGTTTTTTCAATCACTTTTTCGATAAATTTTTCTGCGATTGATTCTTGAACCAAAACCCGTGACGGGCAAGTACAGACTTCACCTTGATTGAAAAATCCTAAAACAACGCCTTCAATTGCTTTATCTAAATATTCAGGTTCGTGCTCAAAAATATCCGCAAAGAAAACATTTGGTGATTTTCCACCGAGTTCTATCGTCGATGGAATCAGGCGTTCTGCGGCACATTTTAAGATATGCTGCCCAATTGCGGTCGAGCCTGTAAAGGCAAGTTTCGCAATTCCATCAGCAGTCGCTAACGCTTGTCCTGCCTCTTCACCGAGACCATTAACAACATTTACCACACCTTTAGGTAAAATATCTTGGATCAATTCCATTAAGATCAAAATAGATGCAGGCGTTTGTTCGGCAGGTTTTAAGACCACCGTGCAACCAGCGGCTAATGCAGGTGCTAATTTCCAAACTGCCATTAGAATTGGGAAGTTCCAAGGGATTATTTGCCCGACAACACCAATTGGCTCTTTTATATGAATTACAAGCAACTCTGGGTTAATCTCAGTAGCTGCGCCCTCTTCCGCACGAATAACCCCCGCAAAATAGCGAAAATGATCAACTGCGAGTGGAATATCCGCGTTCAGTGTCTCACGAATCGGCTTACCGTTATCCCATGTTTCGGCAACGGCGAGTATTTCAATATTTTGCTCCAAGCGATCAGCAATCTTGAGTAAGAGCTCACTACGTGCCTGAACGCTCATTTGACTATAACTTGCAAACGCAAGCGTGGCAGCTTTAATCGCCAATGCAATATCTTTCTCATCAGATTGGGGTATCTCACAAATTAAAGATAGATCAATTGGGCTCGTATTTTTAAAATATTTACCATTTAACGGCTTAACCCACTCTCCTCCAATAAAATTTTCATAGCGCGGTTTAAAATTAACAATAGCATTTTCTGTATTAGGTGCATGATAAATCATGATTTACTCTCCATTTGATTAGTTATTTAGTTATATATTTATTATGTATAAGGTCTTATCAAATTTACTCTAAATTAAAATATGACCTTTAATCAGTATAACTAATTAATTGTATTAATCTAGCTATTTATTTTTAATGATAAGCATAAGTTGTTACACTAGCTTAAGCCCAATAGATAGCTTGCAACATTCACCGCTAATCACAACGATTCACAACTAAGAGAAATAATATGAAAAAAAAACTTTTGAGCTCAATTGTAAATGCTGCTTTAAATACTAATAATTCAGTCATTAATCAAGCCTTAGCTGCATATGACAATTATGACAATGGATATTATGAACCAGCATTGAAAGAACTTAAAGAAAGAGCTGATAGAGGTGATGCAATAGCACAATATAATTTAGGCTCTATGTATCAAATTGGTGAAGGAGTGGTTAAAGATGCACAAGAAGCAGTTAAATGGTATTTATTAGCAGCGAATCAAGGATATGTATTCGCACAATTTAATTTAGGACAGATATATCGCAAGGGTGATAGCGTGCCTAAAAATCCACAAGAAGCCGTTAAATGGTATGTATTGGCAGCAAATCAGGGAGATGCAGTCTCACAATTTAATTTAGGCGTAATGTATGAAAGTGGTCGAGGTGTATCTAAAAATATACAAGAAGCGTTTAAATGGCTTAGTTTAGCAGCAAATCAAGGAGATGCAGCAGCACAGAATAATTTAGGCTGGATGTATGAAAGCGGTCAATGTGTATCTGAAAATAAAGTACTTGCATATGTTTTATATATCCTCTCAGAGGCAAAAGGTGATAGTAATGCCAAAAAAAATAAAGACAATCTTAAGCCAGATCTCACGCCTGATCAATTAGCAGAAGCACAAGAAATATCAGTTAATTGGCAAGTAGGTACGCCTTTTCCAACGGAGACTAAGTATTAAACTTTAAATATTACTTTCATTCATTCATTCATAAATAAGAGAAATAATATGAAAAAAACACTATTAAGTATAATTATTTCATTAACTTTAAATGCAGCTTATGCCGATTTTGCTAAAGGATTTGCAGCATATCAAAATGAAGATTATGCAACTGCCTTGAAAGAATTTAAAGAAAGTGCTAATGAGGGTAATGCCGCCGCGCAATTTAATTTAGGTGTGATGTATAACTATGGCTATGGTGTATCTAAAAATGCAGAAGAAGCATTTAAATGGCATTTATTGGCAGCAAATCAAGGTGACGCATACGCTCAATTTAATTTAGGAATGATGTATGACGGCGGCGAAGGTGTTCCTAAAAATGTACAAGAAGCGGTTAAATGGTATTTATTGGCAGCAAATCAAGGCTATGCCGCTGCACAAAATAGTTTAGGATCGATGTATGAAAATGGTGAAGGTGTTCCTCAAAATTTACAAGAAGCAGTTAAATGGTATTTATTGGCAGCTACTCAAGGTTATGCTGACGCACAATTTAATTTAGGCTTGATGCATGCCAATGGTAAAGGTGTGTCTAAAAATGAACAAGAAGCATTTAAATGGTATTTATTGGCAGCAAACCAAGGAGATACTAGTGCGCAATTTAATTTAGGCTTGATGTATGACAATGATGAAGGTGTGCCGAAAAATGCACAGGAAGCAGCTAAATGGTATTTATTGGCAGCAAACCAAGGTTTTGCAAATGCACAAAATAATTTAGGCGTAATGTATGCCAATGGCTATGGTGTACCGAAAAATTCACAGGAAGCAGCTAAATGGTATTTATTGGCAGCAAATCAAGGTCTTGCAAATGCACAATATAATTTAGGTTGGATGTATGACAATGGTAAAGATGTGCCTAAAAATAGACAAGAAGCACTTAACTGGTATTTATTAGCCGCAAATCAAGGTTATGCAAGTTCACAAAATAATTTAGGCATAATGTATGGCTATGGCGATGGTATCCCTAAAAATAAAGTGATTGCATACGCCTTATTTAGTCTTGCGGCAAACCAAGGTGATAATGATGCCAAAAAAAATAGAGACAAGTTTAAATCAGATCTCACGCCTGATCAATTAGCAGAAGCACAAGAAATATCAGTTAATTGGCAAGTAGGTACGCCTTTTCCAACGGAGACTAAGTATTAAACTTTAAAGATTACTGTAACTACTCAGCAGCCACTAAATCTTTCTCAGGAACAATATATTCAGCCACAGCTCTGAGCGCATTCAAAGGATCTTGCCCATTTTTGATTGCGGTATCGAGCACGGAGCGCAAGACAACGAAGGA
>BHEQ01000063.1 GCA_003864535.1 Gammaproteobacteria bacterium | reverse complement strand
GCCATAACTTTTGTCTACTGCGCGAAGCTCAATAATAGGTGTTTGAGAAGTTAACTGTCCCACAATTTGCGCTTTTCTCCATAAGATAGAGTCAAAATAAAAACCCCAACCACACGGCAAGATAATTAATCTATACGGTATGCTCAGGATGATAAAAAAAGTTGGCGCATAATAAGGCTAATATTTAATAAAAGAAAGCTCTAATTTAAATTTATAACTGATTGGGAAATATCAGCGTATTTTGTCCTACCTTAAAATAATGCTAAAGGGCGTTGATACGCATATTGTTACCTTCTACTTTTAATATGCTTAAATTATTTATTGAATATTTTTATTTATGACTCTTCTAAGAACTTAGGAAAAGAACTAGATCTGATTATATTTTCTAAAGGTTTCTGCACTATTTTTCACTTAGTTCTAATTTATGTTAAAGCCTATTAATCTCTTCAATATATACTGTGTTCTCCTATGTTTTAAAATTCAACTATTTGATAGAGAGGATAATATTGATCTTTATCAGAATGATGATTTTGATTAGCTAAATTTAATGAATAAACAGGTAAATTAAGCCATTAAAAAATTCCCAAAAATAAACCCTCAGTGCGAGGGTTTAGGATAATTATTAAATTAGATTACTCCACGCGATCTAGTTTAATTGGTTTAATATTCCAAATCTCATCCGCATATTCTTGAATAGTCCGATCAGATGAGAAAAATCCCATATTGGCAATATTTTTTATAGTTCGTTTAGTCCACTCATCAGGCTTACGATAAAGTTTATCAATATCATTTTGAGTATCAACATAACTGCGATAATCAGCGAGCAATTGGTAGTAATCACCCAAATTAACCAGTTGGTCATAAATATTCATATAGCGCTTAGGCTCTTCTGGGCTAAATATACCTCTTGAAATTTGAGTTAACACTTTATGTAATTCAGCATCTTCCTCAAAAATCTTATGCGGATTATATTTATTTTTGCGAATCTCTTCAACTTGGGCTGCATTATTGCCAAAGATGAAAATATTTTCTTCCCCAATATGTTCGCGCATTTCAATATTAGCACCATCCAAAGTACCGATAGTAAGGGCACCATTAAGTGCAAATTTCATATTACTCGTGCCCGATGCTTCCGTTCCTGCTAAAGATATTTGCTCGGAAAGATCTGCCGCAGGAATAATAATTTGCGCCAAACTCACGCTATAATTTGGAATAAAGACTACTTTTAGCAGCCCATTAATTCGGGTATCATTATTTATAACCTTAGCAACATCATTGATTAATCGAATAATTTGTTTAGCAGTTGCATATGATGAAGCAGCCTTTCCAGCAAAAATAAACACCCTCGGGGTATACAGTTGATCTGGATCGTCTAGCATCTTGTTATATAACGTAATAATATGTAAAACCTTAAGCAGCTGGCGTTTATATTCATGAATACGTTTAATCTGCACATCAAATAATGCCGCAGGATTAACTACGATATTTAATTCTTGAGCCATATAAATTGCTAAGCGGCGTTTATTTTTTTGCTTGGCAAGCTGGATCGCTTTAATAACCATCACATCGCCAATAAAGTCTTCTAATTTTTTAAGATCAGTTAACTTAGAGCGCCATGTTTTACCAATCAGTCCATCAAGAATCAAGGAAAGATCAGGATTTGCAAGGGCAAGCCAACGTCTTGGAGTTACTCCATTTGTTTTATTGCAAAATTTACCCGGAAAAAGAAAAGAAAAATCAGCAAATAAAGATTGCACCATTAATTTACTGTGGAGTTCCGACACGCCATTAACTTTATGGCAAACAACCGCTGCAAGCCATGCCATACGGATGGTGCGTCCGCTAGATTCATCTATAATTGAGACACGGCGTAACATATCTTGATCTTCACTTGTTTGAGGACCTATGTGTTTAAGAAAATGATTATTAATATCAAAAATAATCTGTAAATGGCGTGGTAAAATCTTACCAATAAGATCGACAGACCAAGTCTCTAAAGCCTCGCTCATCAAGGTGTGATTGGTATAAGAGAATATTTTACACGCAGCATCATAAGATTGATCCCAATCAAAGTGATGTACATCAATCATAAGCCGCATAAACTCAGGTATTGCAAGCACTGGATGAGTATCATTTAAGTGAATTGCAATTTTATCTGCAACATTATCGTAAGATTCATGCACTTTATAATGTCGGCTTAAAATATCTTGAATAGATGCTGAAACTAAGAAATATTCTTGACGTAACCGCAATTCACGCCCTGAAGAGGTTGAATCATCTGGATATAAAACTCTTGATACATTTTCAGAATAATTTTTATCTTCAACAGCTGCAAAATAATCGCCTTGATTAAATTTACCTAAGTTGATCGCATTACTGGCACGCGCTGACCACAGGCGTAGAGTATTTGTAGCGTCAGTATTAAAACCTGGAATGATCTGATCTGAGGCACAAGCTAAGATTTCTTCTGTTTCAAGCCAGCGAATTTTAAAGCCTTCATGTTGAATGCGCCCACCAAAGCGGATTTTATAGCGTGTTTCAGGGCGAGCAAATTGCCAAGGATTACCGTATTCGAGCCAATTATCAGGTGATTCTGCTTGTTGTCCATCAATAATACTTTGTTTGAACATGCCATAATCATAGCGAATACCATACCCACGCCCAGGCAAACCAAGCGTTGCCATTGAATCTAAAAAACAGGCAGCTAAACGTCCCAAACCGCCATTACCAAGCCCAGGATCAGGCTCTCTATCAATAAGCTCTTCTAAATCCAACCCCATTTCACTAAGAGCTTGCCGCGTTTCTTCATATAAACCAAGCGATAAAAGCGCGTTTGAGAGGGCACGTCCTTGTAAAAACTCCATAGATAAATAGTAAACTTGACGAATATCTTGTGCATACTGAAGTCTTGTGGAACGCTGCCAGCGCTCAACTAAACGATCGCGCACAGCTAAAAGAGTGGCATTTAACCAATCTTGCTCGCCTGCAATAAGTGGATCTTTACCGATGTTATAGACTAATTTATAAGCAATAGAGTCTTTTAAGGCGGCGACACTTGAGTCAGGTGAACGCGCTTGGACTGGGAGTGGGGTTCTAAAAGGCATTAGCAGATATTCTCCATTTAAAAAAGGTTATCCTTATCTCAAAAATTGAAAATAAGGCTGTTGATAAAGGCTGATAATAAATCTATTTAGATTCTATCACAATTGCTATTGATAAATTATTTTACTGTATATAATCATGATCTAGGCTATTTTTTGGTAAAGCTCTAAATATTCTCGTGCAATTGGTTTCCAGCTTACATCACGTTGCATTGCCGTAAGCTGAACTTTTTTCCAAGCCTTAGGCTTGTCCCATAAAGCAAAAGCTCGCTGTATGGCACTTTGTAGGTTTGATTGCTCATCACCATTAAAAACAAAGCCTGTGGCAGTGCCATTTGCCATGTTATCTAAACTACAATCAACAACTGTATCTGCAAGACCGCCTGTATAACGCACCAATGGTAATGTTCCATATTTAAGTCCGTATAATTGGGTCAGCCCACAAGGCTCGAAGCGGCTCGGAACTAAAATAACATCAACTCCCGCAATGATCTGATGCGCTTGGTGGTTATCATAGCCAATATAGATCGACACTTGACCTTGGTATTGCGCCATTGCAGCTCTAAATCTCTCTTGAAGATCAGCATCACCTGCGCCTAATAAGACTAATTGTCCGCCACTTTTAATAATATCTGGCAAAATATCTAAAATCAAATCTAAACCTTTTTGCTCCGTAAGCCTACTTACCACTCCAAAAATAAGTTTTTTAGCAGATACTTGGAGCTTTAAATCAACTTGTAACTTAGCTTTATTTGTTGATTTATCTCTCATGCGTTTGATAGAGTAAGGAGAGCTAAGATTAGCGTCAATTGCAGGATTCCAAACGGTATTATCCACTCCATTTAAAATCCCAGTTAGCAAGCCATGCTCATAACGATCTTTTAAGAGATCTTCCATTTTGCAACCTAAAGCTTGCGTAGTAATCTCTTGAGCATATGTTGGGCTCACTGTAGTTATGTGATCTGCAAAAAATAATCCTGCTTTAAGATAAGATATTTGCCCATAAAATTCGAGCCCATGCATATTAAAAAACTCCGCAGGCAGATCTATTTGGGCTAAATGCTGGTGCTGAAAAAGTCCAGGATAAGCTAAATTATGCACCGTAAATACACAACGCGCAGGACGACCACAAGCAGCTAAATAGGCGCATGCAAGCCCTGCATGCCAATCATGAGCATGGACAAGCTCACAGCGCCAAAAATAATCCAAGCCGCGCGCAAGCTCACATGCAACAAAACCTAATAGGGCAAACCGTAGATAATTATCCATATAATCAAGCATATTTTCATCATGATACGGGCTGCCTTCGCGGTTATACAGTTCAGACTCTATAAGATAGACATCGAGCCCGTCATATTGACCATGCAATAATTTAATTGGGCCTGCAAAAGTATCGCGCTCGGTAACTTTCTGTAAATTATGCACGCCACGCAGTAAAGAGGGAAATCCTGGGAGCAACAGGCGCACATTGACGTTCTTATCATAATTTGCCTGTGCTTTTGGTAGAGCACCTGTAACATCAGCCAAACCACCTGTTTTTAAGAGTGGAAATAATTCTGCACATACATGTAATATATTCATTATTCTTCCTTAATTAATAGTGCTATCAGTCTTTGGATTAAAATTATTTTTGGTTAAGTTTATGTACAGGCAAAGTAAGGATAATACACAAGCCACTTGTTTGATTTGCGGCACTAATTGATCCTTTATGTACTTCAAGCGCAAGCTTTGCAATAGCTAAGCCTAATCCTGCCCCATGATGATCATTTTCTTGCTGCTCACTTCGATAAAAAGGAGTGAAAATAAATTCAAGCTCTTCAGGTAAAACACCTTTACCATCATCACTAATTTTAAGTATCACCGTATTATTATCCAAGGATATTTCTAGATCAACTTTCTTTTTAGCAAAGCGTAAAGCATTTCTTAAAATATTTTCTATAGCACTTTGGAGCAAGCTAAGATTACCATTAATCTCAATAGCTGGGATTTTACTCCAATTAAATTTAAGTTGATGTTGATGTGCTTCAAACTGAGCTTCTTCAATAATTGGCATTAAAATATCTTCAAGCAAAAGTGGCTCTAGATTCTCTTTTTCCAGCATTTGTGCCTTAGAAAGAGAGAGCATAGCTTGGATTCGCGTCTCTAAGGCGAGCAGGTTTTGCTCTATTCTAACTATTTCATTTTTAAGCTCAGGATATTTCCTACGAATTAGCGCGTTGCTTAAGCCAATTCTTGCTAAAGGAGTTCTTAATTCATGGGATAAATTTGCAAAAAGTTGATTTTTTTCAGTTTGATTTTTCTTTATAATGAAAATCATACGCTGAAAACTTAAGCCTACGGCGCGAAACTCAAGCGGTCCTTTAATTTCAGGTAAATTATCCCAGTGCCCAGAGGCAACTCTATCGGCGGAATTTTTAAGAGCGCGTACAGGCTTGCTTAAAGACCAAGAAAGAAAGGTAATAAAAGGCAAGCTTACAATCAGCATAAATATTAATAAAAGCAGCGGATCATCAAATAAGCGCGTCAACCAATAGTGCTGCTCTAGCACGGCGTAATTTAAATATATTTTAAGATTAGTATCTGTTGGGTGATCAATAGGTCCGATAAGTAAGCGTTTGCCAAGCTTTTGTTGCATGATGTTTTTGCTATTAATTGTTCTTTCGATAAAATTATTAACCGCAAGCATCGAGCGTTCCCCAGGAACTGCTCTGCTAAAATTGCGCTGATTACTTTGTTGATCATTAGCTTGATAATTATTCTGCACATTATTCTGCCATTATTTTGGCTGCTCTCATCTTCTTTTTCTTTATCTAAATCACGCCCAATATAATCTCTAGTATCAACAACCCACATCCTATAATTATGTGGGCGCATCGCTTTGTCCTTATCTTGAACTTTATCTTTATTTGTGATCTCTTTAATAATTTTTTCAGAGATGCTCGCTGGTAGCTTCGTGATTCTACGTTCATCAAACTGGGGGACAATCAAGGTGAAACTAGTTAATAAGACCAAACAAAATAAGAAGCTTAAAAAAATTCGCACAAATAATCTATCAAATACAGATAGGAATACAGATATAAATTTTGATTTTAAATTAAGTAATTTTCTTAGCATTTTAAGCTGCTCTTAACAATAACAATAACAATAATAGCAATTATAATAATTATTCATGCATGATAAAAATATAGCCACGCCCATGGACGGTTTTTATCCACGGTAGATCGTGCGGACGTTTTGGTAATTTTTTGCGGATATTACTCAAGTGCATGTCAATCACACGATCAAAAGCTTGATGACGCTTGCCTAAAACTTTTAAGCTGATCTCTTCACGCGAGATTAGCTTAGTCGTGTGTTCCGCTAAATATAAAAGTAAAGAAAACTCAGTGCTGGTGAAATCAAGCAATACTCCATCAAAGCTTGCTTGTTGGGAGGAGCTATTTAAAGTAAGCCCATCAATTTTAATATGATTAGATACAGTAGCTTGGGAGATAAGTCCTTGGCGACGTATCATCGCTCGAATTCTAGCGATAAGCTCTCTATCATCAAAAGGTTTAGGTAGATAATCATCCGCTCCAAGTTCTAAACCAAGCACTTTATCCGTGCTATCACCTTTTGCAGAAAGCATTAACACTGGCAAAATAGGATGAGTTTGGCGCAGTTGTTTGAGTGTATCCCAACCATTTAGTTTGGGCATCATCACATCTAAAATCAGTAAATCAGGCAAAGTATGGCTAAGATACTCGATGCATTCCTCTCCATTTGCAAGAGCGTCCACGCTAAACCCTTCTAACTCTAGAAGCTCTACAATTAATTCGCGTAACATTGTGTCATCATCAACTAAACAGATTTTGGTCATACTTACGCCTCTTGTTCTTTAACATAATAAGTTAACTTAATCTAAGTCCCATTGCTATCTTTTAAGATATATCTTAAAGGATATATCTTAAAAGATAATCTCTAAATATGTCCTTTAGATCAGCTAGGCTGCTAGTGTAATCAAGAAATATACTTTGATACACATCTTAACCTATATTTTTAAAGAATTTACGCCTTTGTTACAACTAATTTACAATTAAAATATTGGAATTTACAGAAGCATCTTTACAATGAGCTCACTTATTTAGAAACAATTAATTATTTTAAATAAGAGATTTAAATAATATATTTAAATAATGCATTTAAATAAAACTGATTTTAATTTTTAATAACAACATATATTGGAGCAATATTATGATCATAAGAAACAAACTTTACCTAATTCCAGCTTTAGCATTAGGTCTTACTTTAGCATTTAATTCACAAGCAATGGCGCAATCATCTAGGCATATGGGTAATAATGGAGGATCTTTTATGCAAAGAGATTGCCTTAACAAACTCAATTTAACCGATGCTCAAGACAAACAGATGCAAGTTTTAAGAGAGAAAATGTGGGATAAGCGTAGCGATAACAGAAATAATTCACAAGGTATGATGCGTAATCAAGAAGGCTTTAAAGCTCTGATGGATGGTGCTAATTTTGATGAGGCAAAAGCAAAACAATTATTAACAGAGCAAAAAAATACGCGGAGTGAGTTTCAATTGGAACGCCTAAAATTTCAACATGAAATGGCACAAATCCTAACCCCAGAACAACGCGCAAAAGCAGCGACCTGCTCTACAGAACGTTATGATCGTAAAAATAGAGGAGGCTGCTCAAATTCTAGAAATAATTATAAGAACAATAGACGATAAGTGTTTGCTAATAAATAAGGAGCAGTCAAGACTACAATCTTGTCGGCTCCTTAATTTTTAAGTAATCCCTAGGAATATCTTTTAAATAAGATATTTAAATAAAACTAGTTTTAACTTTTAATAACAACGTGTATTGGAATAATATTATGATCATAAAAAACAAACTTTGCCTAATTCCAGCTTTAGCATTAGGTCTTGTTTTAGCATTTAATTCCCAAGCAATGGCGGAATCATCTAGGAATGCGGGTAATAGAGGAGGATCTTTTATGCAAAAAGATTGTCTTAAAAAACTCAATTTAACCGATGCTCAAGACAAACAGATACAAGCTCTAAGAGATAAAATGTCAGATAAGCGGAGTGATAAAAAAAGAGGTTCACCCGAAATTATTCTTAATCAAGAAGGCTTTAAAGCCCTAATGAATGCGGCTAATTTTGATGAGGCTAAAGCAAAACAATTATTAACAACACAAAAAGGTACAAGTAGTGAGCTTCAAATAGAACGCTTAAAACTTCAACATCAAATGGCACAAATCCTAACCCCAGAACAACGCGCACAAACAGAGACTTGCTCTACAGAGGGTAAAAATAAAGAAGGCTCAAATTCTAAAAATCGTTCTAAAAATAATAAAAAATAAGTGTTTGCTCATAAATAAATAGGACTTCTATTAATTAGATTTTTCAAGGCTTGTGATTTCATTAAATGAGCATTTTAATAAAATTGCGTAACGCAGAAAAAGCACACATAGATGTGCCCTAAAGAGCCGCCAAGACTACAATCTTGGCGGCTCTTTAATTTTTAAGGCTACTTTAAAAGCTATTAGCCTAATAATAAGGCATCATCATCTATCTGCGCACCGCCGCGTGATTTTTCAAATAATTTTAAAAGATCAGGAATTCCCATAGATTTTCTTTGTGTGCCGCTTACATCTAAGGCAATTTTGCCTTGATCCATCATCACAGTGCGATCACCAATATCAAGAGCTTGGCGCATTGAATGCGTGACCATTAATGCGGTAAGCTTGTTTTCAGTGATAATCTCTTGGGTTAGTTTTAAGACAAATGCCGCTGTTTTTGGATCAAGAGCTGCGGTATGCTCATCGAGTAATAAAATCTTCATCGGTTGTAAGGCTGCCATTAATAAAGATACCGCTTGCCGCTGCCCACCTGATAATAAACCCATCCGATCTGTAAGACGATTTTCCAAGCCTAGACCTAAGCGTGCCA
>BHEQ01000062.1 GCA_003864535.1 Gammaproteobacteria bacterium | reverse complement strand
AAAATAGCCATTTAATTAAATTAATCAGTTACATTATATCCTTACTATCAAAACTTAATAAATAGATATGCCTGAAAGTGAAAATTAATAGATGCATTCTTATATTTATTCCAATATTTTGTAAAACATGCTATAAAGGCGAGCTTTTTTAAAAGCACAAATCCACACAAGCTTATTTGAATCTAAAACAGGGTGCTAATTAATTTAGTTGTTTTAGTTGAGCTTGGAGGCCTAACCCTAATTTAAAGGACTTTAAAATGTCAAAAGTATCAATGCGCGATATGTTAGAAGCTGGTGTTCACTTTGGTCACCAGACCCGTTACTGGAATCCTAAGATGCGTCCGTTCATCTTTGGTGAGCGCTCAAAAATCCATATTATAAATTTAGAAAAAACTATGCCTCTTTTTGAAGATGCAATGAACTTTCTATCTAGTATTGCCGCTAAAAATGGGCGCGTTATGTTTGTTGGCACAAAACGTGCTGCGCGTGAATCAATTATGGAACAAGCGATTCGTTCTGATATGCCATATGTGAATCATCGCTGGCTTGGTGGAATGCTTACTAACTTTAAAACAGTTAAGCAATCTATCAAACGTTTGCGCGAGATTGAAATCCAAATGGCAGATGGCTCGATTGAGCGTATGACCAAAAAAGAAGGCATTGTTGCATCACGTGAATTAAATAAGCTTGAACGTAGTTTTGGCGGAATTAAAGATATGCCTAATATCCCTGATGCTTTATTTGTCATTGATGTTGGTTATGAGAAAAATGCAATCGCTGAAGCACGTAAAATGGGCATTCCTATTATTGGAATTGTCGATACTAACAGCTCTCCTGATGGTATTGATTATATTATCCCAGGTAATGATGATGCAATTCGCGCCATTCAGTTATACACTACAGCTGTAGCTAATATTGTAATTGAAGCACGCGGATCAAACGCACGCCTAGTTGCAGCGGCTGCTCAAAAAGGTGATTTTGTTGAAGTCCCTAATGATGAGCTTGTAGCAGACAAAGCTTAATTTTATTATTTTTTATTATTATGTTGAATAATTATTAATAAGCCCGCATTGCAGAACCTATTGCAGGCGGGCTTTTAAATTTAAAGAGGTTTAAAAAGATGGAAATTACGGCAAAACTAGTAAAAGAATTACGTGAGCGTACCGATTGCGGAATGATGGAATGCAAAAAAGCTTTAGTTGAAACAAATGGCGATATCGACGCTGCAATTGATTTAATGCGCAAAAATGGTCAAGCTAAGGCGGATAAAAAAGCAAGCCGTGCTGCTGCTGAAGGTATGCTGTTAGTGCGCCAAGAAGGTACTACAGCAATTATTGTAGAAGTAAACTGCGAAACTGACTTCGTCACTAAAAATGAAGATTATTTAAGCTTTGCAAATGAAGTTGCCGATCTTATTATCTCCAATAAACCTGCAAGCATCGAGCTTGTTGGAAGCTTACCTATGCGCGGCAAAACTGTGGATGAGGTTCGCAATGATTTAATCTCTAAAATTGGAGAAAACATTAGCGTTCGCCGTATGGCGCTGCTTGAATCTGATAATATTTTAGGTGTTTATACACATGGAATTAGGATTGCCTCTATTGTTGAGCTTAAAGGTTCTGATATTGAGCTTGCTAAAGATATTGCGATGCATGTTGCTGCATCTAAACCAATCTGTTTAGATAGCTCTGAAGTTCCTGTGGAATTATTAGATAAAGAGCGTGAAATTTACTCAGCTCAAGCGTCAGAATCAGGAAAACCTGCTGATATCGTTGCTAAAATGGTAGAAGGACGGATGCGTAAATATTTAGAAGAGGTTACTTTATTAGGGCAAAACTTCGTTAAAGATCCTGATATTACCGTTGAGAAGCTTTTAAAATCTAAAAATGCAACAGTAGTTAAATTCATTCGCTTTGGTTTAGGTGAAGGCGTTGAAATTATTAAAACAGACTTCGCCGCTGAGGTAATGGCACAAGCAGGTTTATAAAACTTTATTTATAGATTATAAAGAGACTAAAAAGGCTATTCTTAAAGGCACTTTTATAAATTAGATTTTTCAAAGCTTACGATATTTTTAACTAAAAATATCGGATCATCTGAAAAAGAAATTTATAGATGTACGCCTAATAAGGATAGCTTTTTTGTTTCAATACTTAACTAAAATAATAGCTAAATGATATAATAAATCTTAATTTAAAAATATGAAGTATGGAGATTAAAAGATGAGTTTTTTTAGGAGAAAAGATGCAATATTGCGTAAAACTAATTATTTAATTATCTTGTTTTTGTGCGCCTATATGGTAGTTATTGCGGCATTTTCAGGAGCAATGGTAATATTTATCAGTTTTTTTACTAAAGAGCCTTTATCTAGTTATTGGGATA
The DNA here is from genome assembly GCA_003864535.1 of Gammaproteobacteria bacterium. Lineage (GTDB taxonomy): Bacteria > Pseudomonadota > Gammaproteobacteria > Cardiobacteriales > Wohlfahrtiimonadaceae > BHEQ01. Next base: position 7,149 of record BHEQ01000062.1, on the reverse strand, counting down.
AAGCTTTAATAGCATGTACCTGCCTTGCTCTGTCCATTATTTTTATTGAAACATTTATGAAAATGTATCAATTAAGAGGCGGAGCTGAAGCTGTGATGCACGCAATGAATGCGGTAGAGGTTGATGAGTTAAATCCTCGCGAGAGAGTTAAATCTTATGTTAATATTATTCAAGAGCTTGCAGTTGCAGCGCGTATGCAAATTCCGCGTGCGTATATTTTACCTCAGGAAAATATTAATGCTTTGGCGGTAGCCTCAAATAATAAAGACGCTTCAATTGCAGTAACTCAAGGAGCTTTATTAAGACTTAGTCGTGAAGAGCTGCAAGGTATGGTCGCACATGAAATGAGCCATATTTTACATAAAGATTGCCTATTAAATTTTAAATTAGTAGCTTGGTTATATGGTCTGCAATCTTTGTTCTTGATGGGACGGAGCTTGCTTGGTTTAGCTGGTGGAACTTATCCAAAACAATTTGACCGACTTGGTTTAGGTGTTGAGCGTGATTTTTATTATGATAAGAGTGGGCGCTTTGAATCTGTGCCTTTTGCCCGTATGTTTATGTTCGGTCTCGGCTGGATTTACTTGACTGTTGGTTTTACTGGTGCACTATGTGCGCGCGCTATTAAATCTAAAATTTCACGCGAACGTGAATATTTAGCCGATACCGAGGCGGTAAGGATGACGCGTAATAATGCGCTGGCAAAAGTATTAATGAAAATAGCTAAGTTAACAAGTAGTATGCCCGTGATGCTTAGTAAGCAGGGTGCTCAATCATTTGAACTATTTAGCCATTTTTACTTAAGTGATTATGCAGCCAGGAAAGGTTGGTTTAATACACATCCACCAATATTATTACGTATTAAAGCGATTGATCGGACTTTTGTGCCCGCATATTTGCAATATATTGATGCAGGAATTATTGAAGAGGCATTTGGAGATGAGTCAGGAAGTGGTGTGGCAATGGCGATGGCTCCTCAAAATGTATTGATGCGTAAAGCACAGACACAATTGAGCACAATCCAAATAATGCAAGATACAAGTAATATTAACGTGATTGGATTTGGATGTGCTTTGCTGCTTAGTAAAGATAAAACTATTTTTAATCAACAAATTAAAATTATTACAGATACATTAAGCTCTAATATTGCGGCGTACACACAAAAAATTTATTCTCAACAAATAACATTACTCAGTAATTCTAAGCGCCTACCACTGATGCTGAATATTTTTCCAAGTTTAAAAAATATTAGTGCGCTTGATCTAGAAAAAACTAAGCGGTGCCTATTTTTACTAATTAAAGCAGATGGAAATGTGTCCGTATTTGAATACACACTGTGGCGTTTACTCAATCAAGCGATTGATAAAATAAATAAGCCACTATTCACTCTGGATTTCTCAAAGCAAGAAGATACACTCGCGCAGCATATGATTGCAGTGAGTAAATTATTTTCAATTTTAGCTGAGCATTCTTTTATTAATCAAGAGAATGCTCGGATACAATATAACAAAGCATGGAATAATTTAAATTTTCCAGAAGATTGTATTTATGAGCATGGGATTAATTTGGTAAAAACCTTGGATAGTATTTTTATTGATCTGGCAACATTATCCCCAATTTCCTCTATGTTATTGTCTAGATCAATAGAGTTATTGATTGATAATAGCGAGTGTACACAAACAGGTAAAGATTTGGTGCATCTAGTGTGCTTGATCTTAACTTTGCCGCTGCCAAATTCTATTAAAATAAGTGATGCGAGATAAATTGGAATAAACTGTAATCTTTAGGGGCTTCTATAAATTAGATTTTTCAAGGCTTGCAATATTATTAAAAGCGCAGTTTACTGAGGTAAATGAGCATTTTAATAATATTGCGTATCGTGAAAAAAGCACACATAGATGTACCCTACACTTGATAAAATAGCTTTTAGGTAAAGCATCAATGAAAGAAAGCCACCATAACTTACTTGAGTTAACTCAAGAAAAAGATAATATAGTTATTGATTTATATTATGCAGATACACGTAATTTCACCAATAAGGCTGTTTATAAAAACAAACATTGCTTTGCCCATCAAGATTTATTAGAAAAATTTAATATTGCTAAACTCCAAGCCCAAGCTTTAGGCTTGATTTTTATCGTATTTGATGCTTATCGTCCTCCTGCGGCGCAATTTATTTTATGGGATCACACCCCAGATCCTAATTTTCTCGCTAATCCATATTTAAACGGCTCAGCTCACTCAAGAGGCACAGCGATTGATCTTAATTTGATTGATGCAATCACCAAAGAGCCTTTAGATATGGGAACTAAGTTTGATGAGTTTACTGAAAAATCTTGGCATGGTAATTTAGATATTTCAAATCAAGCCCAAAAAAATCGTTTATTACTTTTAGGAATAATGACTGCCGCAGGTTTTGATTGGTATTCTCATGAATGGTGGCATTACCAGCTTTTTGGTGCTAAAAACTACCCATTAATTGAAGATCATCTTTTAGGTCAATCTAATCTTATGGGTGGACAAAAATCATGAATATTGTTTTAGGAGTAACAGGATCGATTGCAGCGTATAAAGCCTTAGATCTAGTTAGGCGTTTAAAAGATTTAAATCACGATGTACGCGTTGTTATGAGCCTTGCAGCACTTAATTTTATAACGCCATTAAGCTTTCAAGCAGTAAGTTCTCATCAAGTTACTTATGATCTATTAGATCCAGCTCATGAAGCTGGCATGGGGCATATCGAGCTTGCGCGTTGGGCGGATTTAATTTTGATAGCACCAGCATCAGCTAATACTATTAGCAAATTAAGTATAGGCTTAGCGGATAATTTATTATTAGCCGTATGTCTAGCTGCTAATTTTGATGATACTAAAATTGCACTAGCTCCTGCAATGAATGCCCAAATGTGGCGTAATCCAATTATCCAGACACATATTGCCAGTTTAAGTGCGCGTGATATTGCCATTTTTGGACCTGGAAATGGAATTCAAGCTTGTGGAGAGCTTGGTGATGGGCGTTTGCTTGAGCCTTTGGATATTTGCGCTTTAGTCTCCAAACTCTTTGAGGAAAAAATAAATGATCTGGAAGGTAAGCATGTCTTAATAAGCGCAGGGCCTACGCGCGAGGCGATTGATCCTGTCCGCTATATCAGCAATAAATCCAGTGGTAAAATGGGCTATGCGCTCGCACATGCAGCTTTAAAGCGCGGTGCAAAGGTTACTTTAATATCAGGTCCTGTAGCTCTTAAAGCGGCTGCTGGCATCACCTTAATTAAAGTTGAAAGTGCTTGTCAAATGCACGCAGCTATTTTAAAAGAATCTGATTTTGCGAACATTTTTATAGCAACCGCAGCAGTTGCTGATTATCGCGCCGCTAAGATTGCTAGTCAAAAAATTAAAAAAACAGTAGATGAAAATGAGATGAATTTACGTCTTATTAAAAATCCAGATATTTTATATGATGTTGCAAATAAGAGTAAAAATCGTCCATTTTGCATAGGCTTTGCCGCAGAAACAGATAATATGTTAGATTATGGACGCGATAAATTAAAGCGTAAAAATTTAGATATGATTTGTATTAATGATGTCTCAAACGGAAAAGTATTTGAATCAGATACAAATGCAGTTACAATTTTATCAATAAATAAACAAGCTAAAAATATAGATAAAGATATAAATATGCTTGAATTAAAACAAGCAGATAAGGCGTTAATCGCAGATCAAATTTTGAGTGAAATTATTAAGCTTATTAATTAAAGTGTAACTACTCAGCAGAAATATCCTTATGATTTCTATGTGTTTTATTTTTAAATCGTCTGCTGAGCAGTTACTAACGGTTTAATTAACAAAAGGAAATTGTATGTATGTAATCGGTGTAGATGTTGGTTCTGGCAGTGTTCGTGCTGCGTTATTTGATCAAAATGGTAAAAAATATGCTTCTAAAAGTGTACCTATTTTACAATTTCATGACCAAGCTAATTTTGTTGAGCAATCATCAAACGATATTTGGGAAAATACGTTAGATGTGATTACAAGCGTGATTACATCTGCAAATATCCCAAAAGATCAGATCAGAGGGATTGGTTTTGATGCAACCTGCTCACTTGTTGCGCTAGATTCTATAGGTAATCCTGTTTCATTATCACAAACGTTAAATGATCAGCAAAATATTATCATGTGGATGGATCATCGCGCCCATGAGCAAACAGCAAGGATTAATGCAACTAAGCACGATGTTTTAAAATACATCGGTGGTGAAGTAAGTATTGAGATGGAAATCCCCAAAATATTATGGGTCAAAGAAAATTTAAATAAGCAATATAAAAAAGTTAGCAGATTTTTTGATCTAGCTGATTTTCTGGTTTGGAAATGTACAGGTGAAGATAGCGCAAGTGTCTGTACTTTAACGTGCAAATGGAATTATCTTGCGCATGAACAATCCTTTAGTGAAGATTATCTAACTCAAATTGGCTTGGATGATGTGCTTGATAAATTTCCTAAAAAAGTATTGAGTCTAGGTACTGCAACAGGGACTTTATTGCCTGAGATTGCGCAAAAATTAGGCTTATCAGATAAAACCATTATCGCGACAGGAATTATTGATGCCCACGCAGGCGGACTTGCGATGAGCGCCCTCCAAGCTGAAGGTAGTTTAGCGATTATCGCTGGGACATCAACTTGTCATATGGCAACGACCCTTAAACCAAGCTTTGTTCCTGGTGTTTGGGGGCCATATTATGAATCAATGCTCCCCAAGCGTTGGTTAAATGAAGGTGGACAAAGTGCCGCTGGGGCATTGCTCGATTGGACGATAGAACAACATTCACAATATCATGAGCTTAAGCAACAAGCTGATAACTCACAGCGGAGTATTTACGCATGTTTAAATGATGCCGTGTATCAGCTTGAGCTTGAGGAAGATGCCCCAACTCAAAATTTACATGTATTAAGTGATCATCATGGTAATCGCTCTCCACGCGCCAATCCAAATGCTACAGGAATGGTGATGGGCTTAACACTAGAAAAAGGTATCAAGCAGTTAGCACGGCTTTATCTTGCGACATTGCAAGCTTTAAGTTATAGCACGCGCCATATTATGGATACAATGAACGCAAATGGTTACGCGATTGATACGCTCTTTATGTGTGGCGGAGGCGTGCATAATCCGCTGTGGCTGCGTGAACACGCCAATGCAACCGCTTGCGATATTCATCTGCTTGATGAGATTGATGTCATGCCACTAGGAGCTGCTCTTCTTGCCGCAGTTGCTGCTGGAATTTATCCTGATCTTGAAGATGCTGCGAAGAATATGGTTCATTTTGGCAAAACAATCAAGCATGAGCCTGATACGCATGAATTTCATGAGCGCAAATATCAAATTTATTTAAAAATGTATGATGCCGCGCAAATGATGGGATAAAGGCATATTAAAAAGCGGTAAAAGCACACATAGATGTGCCCTTATATTTATTTATGATTTAAGTTAATTAAACATGGGTTAGATGAGAAGGTCTTATTATTTTGTAATGTGCTTGATATATCCTCATCTTGATTTGATTGCAGCATATTCATCATCATCTCAAAGGCTACTTGTACTAATTCTTGCCGATTTTGTTCAACTACCCAGAGTTCGTTATTTAAAAATTCAAGCATGGGATGATAATCAAATGTACCAAATATAGCTCTTTCATTAAATACTAACTTGGCATTTTTAGCAGCATATAAACAACCTTCTAAAATATTTAATGAGGAGGTGACCATGCACCGCGGCAAGGAATTTTTTTTAAGATAAGTTTGCATTCCTTTTTGACCATATTCTGCGCTATTTCCTTTTAATTTGATCACCTTAAAAGACTTTTTTAAATGCTCAGAACAGTATTTTTCTATACCTGCTAAACGCGAGGCAATTGTTGGCAAAGACTCATCTCCGATAAAAACAATCAATTCATGCTCGTTATCTTTAAGGATTGCTTGCGCTAATTGATATCCTCCTCCAAAATTATCTGTAATCACGCTGTTAAGCTTGCCAATCCCAAAATCACGATCAATAAAAACAATTGGTTTGCTTACGCTTTGGATCGCGTATTGTTGTGACTCTTTGCTATTGCAGGCGATAAATAAGCCATCAACACCGCGCGAGAGCATCATCCGTATTAAATTTGCTTCTTCTTTATCATTATTTTGCGAGCATGAGAAAATCAGTTGATAGCCCAAACTGCGGCAATGCGCTTCAAATGTTTCAATTAAACGTGCAAAAAATGGATTAGATAATCTAGGAATAATAATCCCTAAAGTTTCTGTTTTTTTTAATTTTAAGCTTCTTGCAGCATGATTTACGATTAAGCCATGTTTCTCAATATAATCTTTAACTTTTTTCTCAGTTTTCGCACTAATCCGATACCGCTGTGCATTTCCACCAATAATAAACCGCACTGTTGTGATTGAAAGATTAAATTCTTGTGCTATATCAGCAACTGTCTTTCCCATAATATATGCTCATACCCTATTTTAAATGGCTTAGGCTGCTTCCATAATATAGAATCACCTTCTTAATCTATGAGTATAACACTCATAAGATCAAGCTTTTGTTAAAGGGCACATCTATGTGTACTTTTTTTGCGCTTTTAATAATACCGCAAGCCTTGAAAAATCTAATTTATAGAAGCCCCTAAAGATGTTTTAGTAACTTAAACCATGCCCATATGGATAGATTACTGTTTTATTATCATAACTTCTGATTTCAACAGGCAATTTACCTTTTGGCTTATTAAAAATTGCATTTTGATTTTCATATGTAAAGAGGCTTCTTATGCCTGCTTTAATATTCGCTTCCAATAAATTGCTATTATTAGTGATATCAAAACCCGTAATCCCATAAATAGCAATATTTGCTTTAACTCCCTTTAGGTAAGCGATGTCATAAGGATTTCTTGAGGAAATAACTACGAGAGGTTTTTTACTTTTTTCAGCATATTCAATAACTTTTTGTGCTTTATTCTCAATTGAAGTCAGATTATAAGTTACTAAGATAATAAAATCATTTTTCTTGATTTGAGCAGATAAATTATCAGGAATAGTGCCATTAGCTAAATTAAATACACTGCTTGTTGTTTTAATTGAAACTGAGGCTAATTCATTCGCAATATTATTA
>BHEQ01000061.1 GCA_003864535.1 Gammaproteobacteria bacterium | reverse complement strand
GGGCTATTCTAAATGAAGAATCAAAAATGTAAAGTAAATATTACAAAAATAATAATTATTTTTAGATAAAAGAAGAATATAGAGCTTATATTCTACATCTTGTCTTGAAAATGACTCGTATAAATCAGATTATTCAAGTCTTGCGCTATTCTTAAAAATGCAGTTTATAAATTTTAATCACGCCTATAAACGGATAAAGTTAGACCCACAAGCTAGTTATCGGGCTATTCTATTTTGTTTTATTTGAATAAATTTTGAAAGATGATAATTTATTTTTTATTTTTACAGATAATGCCCGTTAAATAATCTTAAAAAATCAAAAGAGTGTTATGCTTTTCTGCTAGACTAACTCTCTTTTTTTAGCGTCTAGACACAAACCTTATGGATCAAATTCGTAATTTTTCTATCATTGCCCATATCGACCATGGTAAATCAACCATTGCAGACCGTTTTATTCAAATTTGTGGCGGCTTAAGTGATCGTGAGATGCAATCTCAGGTGCTTGATTCAATGGATATTGAGAAAGAACGCGGCATTACAATTAAATCACAATGCGTATCGCTTGATTATCATTCTAAAGATGGCAAAACTTATCATCTAAATTTTATCGACACCCCAGGACATGTTGATTTCTCCTATGAAGTCTCACGCTCTTTATTTGCTTGTGAAGGAGCTTTATTAGTTGTGGATGCAGCCCAAGGGGTTGAGGCGCAATCGGTCGCAAATTGCTATACCGCTATTGATCATGGGCTTGAGGTCGTGCCTGTGCTCAATAAAATTGATTTACCCGCCGCAGATCCTGATAAAGTAAGTGATGAGATCGAGAATATTATCGGCATAGAAGCAATTGATGCGGTGCGCTGTTCTGCTAAAACTGGTGTTGGCATGGAGGAGGTTTTAGAGTCTTTAGTCTTGCGGATACCGCCGCCAAAAGGCGACCCAAAAGCTCCCCTAAAAGCTTTAATTATTGATTCTTGGTTTGACTCTTATGTCGGTGTGATCTCTTTAGTGCGTATTTTTGACGGCACCCTTAAAATTAAAGATAAAATGCAGATAATGAGCACAGGGCGTGTTTATCAGGTTGATAAAGTAGGTGTTTTCACGCCAAAACGTAAAGATATGCCTTTTTTAAGTGCAGGACAAGTAGGCTATGTTATTGCAGGGATTAAAGAAATTGATGGAGTTCCTGTTGGAGATACTTTAACTCTTGAAAATAATCCAGCTTCAGAGTCAGTCCCTGGGTTTCAAAAAGTCCAATCACGTGTTTTTGCAGGATTATTTCCTGTTGAATCAACTGAATATGAGAATCTGCGTGAATCTTTACAAAAATTACGTCTTAATGATGCATCTTTAAATTTTGAACCAGAAACATCGCAAGCTTTAGGATTTGGCTTTCGTTGCGGCTTTCTGGGAATGCTCCACATGGAAATTGTGCAAGAGCGTTTAGAACGTGAATATGATTTAGATTTGATAACAACTGCTCCAACCGTTGTTTATGAGGTTTTAGCAACTGATGGTGAGATCAAATATATTGATAATCCAGATAAACTACCTCCGCCAAATAAAATATCTGAAATTCGTGAGCCTATTATTCAGGCAAATATTTTAACTCCACAAGAATTTCTTGGAAATATCATCACCTTATGTATTGAAAAGCGTGGCGTTCAAAAAAATATGATTTATTCAGGTTCACAAGTGCAATTGCAATTTGAATTACCGATGAGTGAAGTTGTGCTCGATTTTTTCGATCGTTTAAAATCAGTTTCGCGAGGCTATGCATCCTTTGATTATGAATTTTTACGCTACCAAGCAGCTCCTTTAGTTAAAGTTGATATTTTAATCAACGGTGAAAAAGTAGATGCATTATCTGTTATTGTGCACAAAGATAATTCTATATATCGTGGGCGCGAAGTGGTTGAGAAAATGCGTGAATTAATCCCAAGGCAGATGTTCGATGTTGCAATTCAAGCAGCAATTGGGGCTAATATTGTGGCACGCAGCACCGTTAAAGCAATGCGTAAAGATGTTCTTGCAAAGTGCTATGGTGGCGATATCAGTCGTAAACATAAGCTTTTAGATAAGCAGAAAAAAGGCAAGAAGCGTATGAAGCAAGTTGGGAATGTTGAAATTCCACAATCTGCCTTCTTGGCGGTTTTATCAACCTCTAAAAATTAATTATTAGGAACTCTTTGTGGCACATTTACTTTATTATTTATCTATATCTATGATCATAGCAACACCAATCACAGGATTTATCTTGTTGATTGATAAGTTTTTCTTAAAAAAAAATCGCGCCAAGGATACTAAATTACCTTGGTATATTGATTGGTCAAGTTTTTTATTTCCTGTGGTTGCATTTGTCTCTATTGTGCGCTGTTTTATTGGTGAGCCATTTACCGTTCCAACAGGTTCTATGCAGCCAACTATCTATGGTGGTGATATGATTATTGCCGATAAATGGTCGTTTGGAATGCGTTATCCCTTAACTAATGAACGTATTTTTAGTAAAGCTGGGGAAGGGGTTAACCGCGGAGATATTGCTATATTTAAATATCCAGAAGAGCCACGCATTAATTATGTTAAACGCATTATTGGAATTCCAGGAGATGTGATTGATTATAAGAACAAACGCTTAACTATTAATCAAATTGAAGTGGGCTTAAAAGATATAGGGAATGCCAGAGATCCTGAGACCGATAGATTTGCAACTGAGACGATTGGAATAAATGGTGATCTAAAAAATGAGCATTCAATCCAATTTACACCGTATTCAAGCCCTGCAGATATGGGTTTAGGTCTCCATCAATCTTTTCCATTAACTGTCCCTGATGGCATGTATTTTGCAATGGGGGATAATCGAGATAATAGCTTAGATAGCCGTTTTTGGGGATTTGTACCCGATATCTATATAATCGGCAAAGCTCATTTTATTTGGATGAACTATAACTGCGTTTTAAAATTTCGTGATTGTAGCCGTATTTTTACGACTTTAAAATAACGCTTATGAAAATCTTTTATTCAAATCCTCAAGCAACACCTACAACTGCAAAAAAAGCAGCAACTAAGCCTTTAAATAAGTCTTTAAATAATCATTTAAATAATCCGTCTCAAAATGCATCTAAAAAGACATTAAATACCTTAGAAAATATATTAGGCTATACTTTTAAAAATCCTAGTTTATTAGCTCAATCTTTGGTACATCGCTCTTTTAGCCGTTCTCATAATGAACGTTTTGAGTTTTTAGGCGACGGTTTACTTAACTTTATAATTGCTGAGTATTTATATTTAAACTTGCCAGAGCTTGAAGAGGGCACACTGTCTAATTTACGTGCCCATTTTGTGTGCGAAGAGATGCTCCATGAAATAGCACTTGAGCTAAACTTAGGCGAGCATTTAATTTTAGGTTTAGGTGAGCGTAAAACAGGTGGTGCCGCTAGAGCTTCTTTACTTGCTGATGCTTTGGAAGCTATTTGTGCTGCAATTTATCAAGATGCGGGGTTTGAAGGAGCTAAACTTGTAATTTTAAGTATTTTTAAAGATCGCTTAAATAGTGCCCAAGATGTTGAGTTAAGAGAGGATCAGCATAATTTTAAAGATGCAAAATCACGCCTTCAAGAACATCTTCAATCACGAAAAAAACCATTGCCGCTGTATGAATTATTATCTATTGATGGTAAAGATCATGAACAGTATTTTAAGATCGCCTGTATTGTTGGCAAACAACAAACGACTGCGATTGGAACAAGCCGCAAACGCGCTGAGCGCGAAGCTGCAACTTTAATGCTAGAGAAAATATTATGACCATAAAATCACAAAATGATAAACAAAACTATCAGCAAGATGATAAGCAAGATAATCAAGATAATCAAGATGATAATCAACAGGATAATCAACAGATAATCAAAAAAATAATCAGCAAAATAAAGAATTACAAATACCATTACATGCAGGTTATGTCTCCATAATTGGACGACCAAATGTCGGTAAATCAACCTTGATGAACCGCATGATCGGTCAAAAAATAAGCATAACTTCAAGCAAACCCCAAACAACGCGCCATATTGTAACTGGGATTTATACTGATCAATTAATGCAAATGGTGTTTTTTGATACGCCAGGATTGCATAATAATCAGCAACCTAATGCGCTTAATAAACACCTTAATCGGACGGCATCAGGCGCAGTAGAAGGGGCTGATGTGGTTTTATTTATGGTTGAGGCTGGGGTATTTTCAGAAGGAGATGCCACCGCTTTAATGCGTTTGAGTAACTTTGAAGGCAAAGTTATTTTAGTTGCAAATAAAATTGATAAGATAGATCAACGCGATGTTTTACTGCCATATTTAGCACAAATGATGGAGCGTTATCCCTTTGCTGAATGTGTCCCTGTTACTGCTCTTTCAGGTGGTAAAACCTTAAAGCATCTAAAAAATGTTATTGCAAAATACTTACCTGAGCAAGAATTTTTATATGATGAAGATGAGATAACCACCGCGTCACGCTCATTTTTAGCAGCGGAGGCCTTGCGTGAGAAACTCACCCGACGTTTAAATCAAGAACTTCCTTATTCTTTAACAGTTGAAATTGAAAGCTTTGAAATAGAAGGTCGGCTGTATCGAATTCATGCAATTATTTGGGTCGAGCGTGAAAGCCAAAAAGGAATCGTAATTGGCAAAGGCGGCGAGCTCTTAAAAGAAGCCTCAACTCAAGCTCGCCAAGATTTAGAAAAATTATTTGATAAGAAAGTATTTTTAAAAGCTTACGTTAAAGTGCGTGCAGGATGGTCTGATGATGAGCGCGCCTTACATTCTTTAGGCTTTAAAGCGCTAGAGTAAAATTTTAGTAATGTGAATTTAGACCAAAATTGCTTCTAAAATTTAAATAAAGATTTATTATCTTTGATTTGTTAAAATCGCGCTCTTATAAAGTACCTATTAAAATTTATTCTAAAAATTATTTTAATAGTATTCGCATTAATTAAATATTAAATATTAAAAGGCAAGCTGATGAGTTTATATCTTTTTACCTCAGAATCTGTTTCTGAAGGTCATCCTGACAAAGTTGCTGATCAGATTTCTGATGCAGTTCTAGATGCACTTATTCGTAAAGATAAACATGCACGCGTTGCCTGTGAAACTATGGTTAAAACAGGTGTTGCCATTGTTTCTGGAGAAATAAGCACGACCGCATGGATTGATTTAGAAGAGCTTGTGCGTAAAGTTATTATTGATATTGGCTATAACTCATCCGCGGTTGGTTTTGATGGAGCAACCTGTGGTATTTTAAATATTATCGGCAAGCAAAGCTGCGACATCGCCCAAGGAGTTGACCGCGCCAAACCTGAAGATCAAGGTGCGGGCGATCAAGGTTTAATGTTCGGTTATGCTTCAAATGAAACTGATGCTTTTATGCCTGCGCCTATTTTTTACGCGCATCGCCTCGTTGAGCGTCAAGCTTACGTGCGCAAATCAGGTCTGCTTCCATGGTTGCGCCCTGATGCTAAAAGCCAGATAACTTTCGCTTATAATAGAGATGGTTCAATTGCAGGAATTGACGCGGTTGTTTTATCAACCCAACATAATCCTGATGTAACCCAAAGCGACTTAAAAGAAGCGGTGATGGAATTAATCGTGAAACAGGTTCTTCCAGCACATTGGATTAATTCCCAGACTAAATTTCATATCAATCCTACGGGTAACTTTGTTATTGGCGGTCCTGTTGGTGATTGTGGCTTAACTGGACGTAAAATTATTGTTGATACTTACGGCGGTATGGCGCGCCATGGCGGTGGAGCTTTTTCAGGTAAAGATCCCTCTAAAGTTGATCGCTCTGCAGCTTATGCTGGGCGTTATGTTGCCAAAAATATTGTGGCGGCAGGTTTAGCTGATAAGTGCGAGATCCAAATATCTTACGCTATTGGTGTTGCCCTACCAACATCCATTTCAATTACAACTTTTGGAACAAATAAAGTTCCTGAAGATGTGATTGAAAAGCTAATTCGTTCCCATTTTGATCTGCGCCCTTATGCGATTACGACAATGCTAGATTTATTACATCCTATTTATCAAGCGACTGCGAGTTATGGTCATTTTGGACGCACTCCTTTTGCGGTGAATTATGAAGATGCGGATGGGAATAATCAAACAGGAACAGCATTTAGTTGGGAGAAAACAGATAAAGTTGATGAGCTTCGTGCCGCAGCTGGTTTATAATCAGGGGACATCTATTTGTTCTTTTTTCTACCTTACGCAATTTTATTAAAATGCGCTTTTAATAAAATTGCAAGCCTTGAAAAATCTAATTAATTATTAACTTTCTTTAAAGGTATACGCTATTTATGCAAACCACTATTAATATTAGCAAAACACTTACAGCTTCTCTTAGTGCTCTGATTGTTTTATCAGCATGTTCGAGTGAGAGTATTCAAACTAGTGATCGCCTTGATTATCGTTCCGCAGCATCTGTAAACACGCTCGAACTTCCGCCAGATTTAGCTAGAAGTGCAGCAAATAATAAAAATGGTGCCACTACTTTAAGTCAATATCGCAATCATGCTAATGAGAAGGTTGTATCAAAAGTTCTTCAGCATAGTGCTGATGCACGGATTGTTATTGAATCCGACAAAAGCTATATGAAAGTTACCGCAAATGCTGATTTTGTCTGGAGAAGCGTTCTTAGCGTATTAAGTGATGCAGGCTTAGCTTTGGAGTTTAATAACCCAGAAGCTGGGCTTATAGAAACTAAATGGTCAGAAAATCGTGCGGATGTTCCTGATGGATTCTTACGTTCAACAATTAGTAAAATAGGTCTTGGTTCGGCATTTTCAGCGGGTACGCGCGATATGTTTAGGATTCGTTTAGAGCGAAATAGCCCAGAATCTATCTCGGTATATATTACGCATTATGGAATGCGGGATAAATCTTCAGGAAATGATGATCAATTTCATACATGGATTGAACGTCCCCGTGATTCTGAGTTAGAAGCAGCACTTTTAAATCGCTTAATGGTTAAAGTTGGCGGTGGCTCGATACAAGCGCAAAATAATGCGTCAGTTGAGCGCAGTATGCTTATTTCAGATACTTCTGATATGAGTGTTAATCGTAATATCCAAGATGTATGGGTTCAAGCTGGGAATATTTTAGATGATGGAAATCAGTTTAAAATAACCTCACAAGATGCCCAAGCAAGAACATATAACGTTTCTTGGAATAATCCAAATAAACCTAAAAGCAAGCTTAAATTCTGGTCAAAAGCTAAGCCGCAATTATTTAAAGTATCTTTTGTCGAACACTCGGATAAATCAACTATGATTAATGTCATAAGCTTAGATGGTGCGAGTAGTGCCGATGAACAAGCGTTACTTACTAAAATAAAAGATGCGTTTATTTAAATAAAAACTCAACTAAACCCGTTATATCAAGTTTATATAATTCAAGTTTATATAATTTGATATAGCGGTTTTTAAATTTAAATTTATATAAGGTTTTTTATGAGCACATATCCTGACTCTCTTCGTGGGATGCGCCGCATTCGCCGTATTCACCTTATTGGTATTGGTGGCTCTGGTATGAGCGGGATTGCGGAGGTTTTATTAAATCTAGGCTATGATATAACTGGGTCAGACTTACAAGATTCACAAACAACGCGCCATTTGATCCAAATGGGCGCAACTATTAAGATTGGACATAGTGCGGAAAATATTAAAGGTGCTGACGTTATTGTAACGTCAACCGCGGTTAAAGATGATAATCCTGAAGTTGCACAAGCGCGTTTGCTGCGTATTCCACTTGTTCCACGTGCATTAATGCTCGGCGAATTAATGCGCTTTAGGCATGGAATAGCAGTTGCTGGTACGCATGGAAAAACGACAACTACAAGTTTATTAGCGAGTATTTTAGCTGAAGCTGGGTTTGACCCAACTTTTGTTATTGGGGGACTTTTAAATAGTGCAGGTGCTAATGCAAAATTAGGCTTAGGCAAATATCTAGTTGCAGAAGCGGATGAGTCTGATGCCTCTTTCTTGCACTTACAGCCAATGGCAGCAATTGTAACTAATATTGATTATGATCATATGGGAACTTATGGCGGTGATTTTGAAAAACTACGCCAAACTTTTGTAGACTTTTTACATAATTTACCTTTTTATGGTTTAGCGGTTTTATGTCTTGATGATCCTGAAGTAGCCGCTTTAATCCCGCGTATTCATCGTCCTATTTTAAGTTATGGCTCAAGCGACCAATGTGATTTTCAGTTATTAGATATCGAAGCTCTTGGAATGCAAACGCGCTTTCAAGTAAAAATGCCTAATGGCATTATTAGTGAGTTTGTAGTTAATCTTCCAGGACGCCACAGCGTTTTAAATAGTCTCGCAGCTATCGCGATTGCATATGATTTAGGTGTACCACAACCAGCTATGCGCCGTGCTTTGCAACAATTTAAAGGTGTTGGTAGACGTTTTCAAGCGCATCCAGATATGCTCTTAGAAAATGGTGGACGGGCATCTATTATGGACGATTACGGACATCATCCTACAGAAATCAAAGCAGTTTTATCGGCATTGCAATTAGCCTTTCCAGAAAAGCGTATCGTACTTGCTTTTCAGCCGCATCGTTATTCTAGAACCTTAGAATTATTTGATGATTTTGCGAATGTTTTAAGTAATCTTGATCAATTAATTTTAACCGAGGTTTATGCCGCAGGAGAAAAGCCAATTTTAAATGCAGATGGACGTGCTTTAAGTCGTGCAATTCGCGCCCGCGGTAAAAATGAGCCAATTTTTGTGGAAAAAGCAATTGATATAAAAGCAGCTTTTAAAAATATTGCCCAAGATGGTGATTTATTAATCATGATGGGCGCTGGTGATATTGGCGGTGCTGCGCTTAATTTTCATAAGCAAGAGGTTTAATCATCATGACAATTATATCAAAAACACCAAATAGCCCCGATATATCAAATACATCAAATACATTAAAAAAACAAGATTCACTAAATATATCAAACATATCCAATATATCAAGCACAGCAAATATAGAAGAAAAATTCAAACAAAAATATACAGATCCAAACAAATTTGGCAAAGTTGCGGTTGTTTTTGGGGGTAATTCCGCCGAAAGACAAGTCTCACTTTGGTCGGGAGCGGCGGTTTTAAGTGCACTTTGTGAGCAAGGTATTGCTGCATATAAACTAGATCCTGCCGAATGTGATTTATTAAGTACGCTTAAATCTGAAAACTTCGCGCGCGTTTTTATTGTCCTTCATGGGCGCGGTGGCGAGGATGGCGTTTTGCAAGGTGCGCTTGAGCATATTAATCTGCCCTATACAGGCAGTGGCGTTATGGCATCGGCTCTTGGGATGGATAAATTAAAAACTAAGCAAATTTGGCAGGCACAAGGCTTACCTGTGCTTGCATCTTTTGAGATTAAGAGCGTGGATGATTTGGATCTTGCCGCGCAAACTATTGGTTTTCCTATGGCGGTTAAGCCCTCGAAGGAAGGCTCAAGTATTGGCGTGAGCCGCGTGGATAAATATGAGGATTTAGACGCAGCTTGGCATACTGC
>BHEQ01000060.1 GCA_003864535.1 Gammaproteobacteria bacterium | reverse complement strand
GTAAATTATAAACAAATATTATTTATTTCTCATAATGTTAGTATCAAACTCTTTTTATAAACTCAAAATAAGATAGTTTTATATTACATATCAATTCACATCTACACAAAATAAAGGAATAAAAATGAATATGCCAATATATACAGCATGTTATTGTGGTGCATTGGTATATTCATCTGTGGGTAAATTATCAAGCCATTCTTTTTTTGAAAATAGCATTAATTTAATATTATCCAATGATGATCTGCAGAGTTTGCCTGTATTAATCACGCTAAGTTTTGCTTCTAGCAACAAGAATATTGATTTACATGGGCATATGATCGTACTTAATCAGGCTGATTTTTTTGAAATTAAACAACAATTACGGCAAGATAAAAGCATCACAAATATTACATTAAATCGTTCTGCGCTAAGCTTTCCATTTGGAACGATTGATTTAAACAATGCACGTAAATGGTATCCAAATGCCTTACAATCACAAAAATTATCAGATAAGCAATGTAATTTTATTACACAATTACTCCACCAAAAAATACAAACTCTTAATAATGATATGTGGTTGCTTAGTTATCAAAAAATCAAGCAGTTATTTGAGTTCTATCTTAAAACGCACGATATGATTAATCTGGTTAAGATGCTGGGTTTAGGGATAGGTTTAACGCCTTCAGGTGATGATTTTTTAATTGGATTATATGCGGCAACATGCATAAAAAAATCTTTACCAATTGATATGCAATTACTTCTTAAAAAGAGCGCAGCTGCGACAACCAGCATTAGTCAGCATTTTTTACAAAGTGCGGCGCACGGCTTTTTTAGTGAATCTTTGCTTGCTTTTAATCAACTTGATTTAAATTCAAATGAAGAGCAAATCAAAAAATCTTTAGAAAATGTTCTTCAAAAAGGCGCAAGTTCTGGTTTAGATACAATGCTTGGGTATATGTCGGGATTAATCTGCTAGAATTCACACATTGTGAATTATCATAATTAAATTAAAGGTAATTAAATTAAGGATAACTGTAATATGTTAGATAGTGAAACAATGCGATCTTTTGTTAATGTCGCCGAAACCAGCAGCTTTTCTAAAGCAGCAAAACTTATGAATAAAACTGCCGCAACAATTAGTTATAGAATAAAAATGCTCGAAGAATCATTAGGAACACCTTTGTTTTTACGCACCACCCGTGCCGTTAATTTAACACCTGCGGGCATACATTTATTAGAGCAATGTCGGCAGTGGCTCACATGGATTGACACGATGCCATCAGAATTGCGTGAAATTAATAATGGCGTTGAGCGTGAGGTTAAAATTGTAATAAATAACTTGCTTTATGATGCTGATAGCTCTGCTAAGCTTTTAAACCATCTGCATAAAGAATTTCCTTTTACCCAATTTCACTTTTCGCGTCAGGTTTATATGGGTGTTTGGGATCGTTTATTGCATGATGATTACCAGCTAGCAATAGGAGTATCTGGCACAGAATCGCTCTCAAATTCAATTAATATCATCCCATTAGGAGAGGTGAGTTGGGTTTTTGTTGTTCCAAAAAATCACCCTTTAAGCAAGCATGTTGGGAATATTCCCGAAAAAATATTAAGAGATTATCCCGCCATTAATGTTGAAGATACCTCACGACATTTACATAAACGCGTTGCATGGCTGTTACGTGGGCAAAAAGAAATTAAAGTACCTAATCTTAAAACAAAATTAAAATGTCATCTACATGGTCTTGGGATTGGTTTTTTGCCTAAAAACATATGTGACCCTTATCTTAAAAGTGGTGAGTTAATTGAATGCCATATTTTTAATACGCGCACACCATCTGGATTATCAATCGCTTATAATAAAGATACAGTTGGTAAATCTGTAAAACAAATTATTGACTTATTTGATAAACAAGATGAAATTGTAATGGGGTTTTTAAATAATATTGATATTAAACAATCAGATATAGAGTTGGTAGTCAATGAGGATAAGATGCTCCTAAATTAGGATGTAAGCGCAGATCTATTAGGGGTGTAACGCCATTAAGTTAATGATTTAAAGAACCCCTCCCAACCTCCCTTCGCAGGGGAGGAGCTCTAAAAGCCCATACGAAGGGGGATTTAGGGGAGAGGTTATTCTTCTTTCACAAAGAGCATAGCAATAATACCAATAACGGTGACTACAGCTGCAAAGTAAAAGCCTGCGTTTAGACTGCCCGTATAATCAGCTAGGAATCCTGTTATATATGGTGCGCAAATTGAAGCTGCCATTCCAAAAAAATTATACAAACCAAATGCTGTACTAAGAGATCCTTTAGGCGCATTATCGGCAACTAGTGCAACTAAAACAGGGTTTAAACTAATCTTACCTATAAAGCCATATAAAACTAAGACAGCAATTAGAGAGGCATACGAATTTAAATACACAATACCAAAAATTGCCAATAATGAGAGCGGCAACATAAATAAAACAACTGGTTTTCTCCGTCCTAGTTTATCAGAAATATAGCTACAGATTAATGTGCCTATAATAGAGATCCATGGCACGATTGAAGCAACTCTTGATGCTTCTATTTTATCCATACCACGCTCCGCTTCTAAGTAATACGGTAGCCATGTAATAATCACAAAAAATCCATAAATAGAGCAAAAAATAGTGATGTAAGCCATGATTAAATTTCGATTTTGGAAAAGATCCCAAAAATTAAAGGCAGTCTTTGGAACAACATCTGTTAGATCAGATGCTAAATCAGGTGAACCATCAATATTTACTTTTTCCTTAATGAAAAAAAGCATCAATAATGCAACGATAAAAATAGGAATAGAAATAACTAAAAATGGTGTCTTCCAAGATGTTTGATAGGTAATTACCAGCGTACTTGAGATGTAATAACCTAAAGCAATCCCAAATGACATGCCGCTACCAATAATGGCACTACCAAGTGTGATCCATTTCTTTGGCAGAGCTTCAGAGGAAAGTGCGTATTGAGGTCCATAATATGCACCTTGCGCTGCTCCTGTAAGCATCCATAAAATAATGAATACTATAAATGTAGGTGAAATATAGATTGATGCAATAAATACAGCGAAGAGAAAGAAACCTGGGATAAGTATCTTTCTGCGCCCAATTTTATCGCCTAAAATTCCTGCAGGAACTTGCAAAAAGGTATATGTCAAGAAAAATAGGCTCATAATTCCACCTACAGTTGCTTTAGATAGATTATATTCTGCTTGAATCTCCATCATTAGCGGGCTAAGTACACTGCGTCCTGCGTAAAGCATAACCCAGCCAAGAAAAAAAATAGCAACCAAGCGTATAGAGTAAGGTAACAATGGATTAGATTCTTTTTTCATAATATACACCGATTAATAGTTAATAAATCAAATAAATAAATGTGATATTAAATGGCTACAATAATTAATACTCTAAGGGCTAATAATTGTTCCTGCTTCACCTTGTAAAGCATCGGCAAGATTAGCAATATCAGTAATAATCGCAGTGCGCCGAGTGCTTTCAACAAAATCAATTACCGCAGCAATTTTAGGCCCCATTGATCCTGCTGGAAAGTGACCTTCTTCGTTATATTGTTTGATTTTAGCAACGCTAACTTGCCCTAATTGTGCTTGCTTTGGTGTGCCAAAGAAAATGGCAACTTTCTCGACTGCGGTCACCACTACAAATTTTTCTGCCTGCAATTGTTTTGCTAATAAACAAGATGATAAGTCTTTATCTATCACCGCCTCAACTCCTTGGAGAGTGCCATCAGCATTCTTCATGACAGGAATACCACCGCCGCCTGCAGCAATAATCACCGTATTTGTTTCTAATAATTCTTTGATTACCTCAATTTCTACAATCTCTTGTGGTTTAGGAGAGGGTACGCAACGCCGCCAGCCGCGCCCAGCATCTTCCATTACTTGCCAATTATTTTCATGCGCTAATTGTTGTGCAAGCATTTTATTCATATAGCCACCAATAGGTTTGGATGGCTTTAAAAATGCAGGATCTTTAGGATTAACAATTACTTGAGTAACAATAGATTGTGCTTGATGGCTTAACATACCGCGGCGCACAAATTCGTTATGAAGCGCACGTTGAAACATATATCCGATTGAGCCTTGAGTATCTGCGGTAGCGTAATCCATCGGTACAACTGGTACGCTTGCTTTAGCAAGCTCTGAACGCTCTAAAATAAACCCAACTTGTGGACCATTGCCATGCGTTAAAATAACTTTAAAGCCTGCTTTTACCGCATCGACAATATGAGCGGCTGTTTTAACAGCAGCTACAGACTGGCTTTGAGCATCATTACAGCCATCATCCGTAGCTAAGGCATTGCCACCAATGGCGATTACGACGATTTTATTTGATATAATTTTATTTGATATATTAGTCATCTTAATTACTCAACCATAATTCAATCATAACTCAACATCACGATGGCAATCTTTAGAATAAATATAGCTAAAGACCTCATTTCCAACCGCATAACCTGCTTGCAAGGCATAGGCTGCCATGAAGATATAATCTCCTTTTTTAACAGGTAGCCAGTCATTATCTAAGTTATACATACCCTGCCCACTTAAGATATATGCACCATGTTCTTGCAAATGCGTTTCAACATAGCCATGCGATGCCCCAGGCTTGAATGATAGGATATGGATATTCATATCAAAGCCTAATTCTTTGGGTAATAAATCTTTTAAAATAACATTGCTCATGCCTTCGTATTCTATAGCTTCAAGTGCATTAACATTATTACTAACTATATCTGCATGGTATCCAAGCACAGGAATATATCTCCTTTTATAGAGAAATAATTGGCTTGAGTTTTTACCATTGGCATTTTCTAAGAACATTGCAACCCCTGGAGGACAGTACACATAGCCACCAGCATCTAGGTTAAATGTTTGTTCACCCGCTGTAGCTGTAACTTTTCCATCAATCACATATGCAAAAGTTTCAATATCAGGAGCTGCATGAGAATCTGCATTATTTGCGCCAAATGGTTTAGTATTTTTACCATTTTCATGTAATGTCAATAAGTAATCGACAAAACTTGCACCTAATTTAGGTGTTGCTAAAATAGTCACATCACAATTTTCAAAGCCTGGTAATACGTTCTTAACCAATCCATTAGGTTCTATGAGCGCATAATTATTACGCTTAATAATAGCCCGTGATTGCAGGATATCTTTAGGATAGCCAATATTATTGTTTAGATAACCCATTGTATTACTCCTTAATATAATTAAAAATATGCTCTAGAGCACTTCTATAAATTGCTTTTTTCACGTTACGTAATATTGTTAAAATGCTTATTTACCTAGGTAAACTGCGCTTTTAAAAATATCATAAGCTTTGAAAAATCTAATTTATAGAAGCACCCTTTATTTAGCAAGATCATATCAGCTGAAAAGGCACAAATAAATGTGCCCTCATATTGCTAACTTATTGTGTACTTTCTTGTTGTGTACTGGTTTTCTTTAGATTTGATAATAAAAAGATAATTGTCGCGATAATTAAAATCACCACCGCAACATAAAATCCTGTAATTTTAGTGCCAGTTAAATCGGCTAAATAGCCTGTTAAAGGCGGTGCGATAACTGAAGAACTCATTCCAAAGAAGTTAAACACACCAAAAGAAGTACCATACCCTGTTTTAGGCGCATTTTCAGCAACATGCGCGATTAAAATCGGTTCAACCGTGAGCTTGCCAAGCAGACCATATAAAATTAATCCCGTGAGTAACATTTGGGTTGTGCTTGCTTGAATAGTGATCAAGAGCATTATGGCGGCAACAAATTCTAAAGTAACAATAAAAGCAATGCGTTTATGTCTAAATTTATCCGAAATACGACTAATAATTAACGCGCCAGGAATGGCTGAGAATGCAACTAAAGATGATGCTGAACCAACACTCCCGCCTGTAAATCCGCGTTCTGTTTCAAGAAAATTAGGTAACCAGCTTACGATCATATAATAGCCGTAACATGTTGCAAAATACATGATGTAACAAGCGATCATTTTTCCTGTAAAAAAGCTTGAGATCCCTCTTTTAGCGGTAATTGGCAGGTCTTTAGGATCAGCAATCTTAGCATCAGCAACTTTTGCAATCAACTTAGGTACGCTTTTAATGACCACGGCGAACGCAATCGTCATACATACCAATAAGATTGCAATAATATAGAGCATATAATGCCATGGCATATTCATGGATTTCACAAAGAAACTAGTTGCCATTAAACTAATCCCCATACCTAACGCTGAGCCAGTATTGATGATCGCTGTTGCAAAGCCGCGATTTTCAGATGGGATATGTTCAGCAGAAAGTGAATAAGCTGCGCCATAATAAGAACCACAACCAAGACCTGCCAATAAACTCCCCGCATAAATCATATTAATACTGGTAGCATTACCAATGAGTAAAGTTGCGATAATAAAAAGAGTGAAGCCTGGAATTAAAACGATTTTCTTGCCAAATTTATCCACTAAAATTCCCGCTGGAATTTGCATGGCGGTATATGCAAAAAAGTAACAACTAGCGATAAAGCCTAAAGCTGTATTTGATTGCTGCCCAATTGTTGCTTGAACCTCTGGGAAAATTGCTGTTAAAACAGGGCGATAAATCCAAATAACGACCCAGCCTAAACATAGTAACATTACAATTTTATGCCAATATTGTAATCCTTCTTCTTTGGTAACAACTGTATTCATAAGAATCTCCACTAATTAAATTGATCAAAAAGTTATTTTTTATAAGCGAGGCGATATAAAGAACTTGCAAGCATATAAATACCCTGTGCAAGGTCTTCTAGTTTTGTAGCTTCTTCTGGATTATGGCTTATGCCATTAATACTAGGCACAAAAAGCATTGCCGTTGGAATACGCGGTGCAAAGATTTGCGAATCATGCCCAGCACCACTGTGCATAAGTCGATAATTTACAGCGTTATCTTGGCAAACTTGTTCTAACATTTTAACAAGAGTATTATCCATTGGAATAGGCGGCTCATTCATCCACAGATCAATGTTTACCTCTATTCCCATATCAGTACCTATTTTTTGAATATCTTGCTCAAGCTCCATTGTGAAGGAATTTAAAATATTTGCATCTGTATGGCGACAATCCATGGTAAATAATGTTTGACCTGGAACAACATTCACGGTGTTTGGACTAGGATTAACCTTGCCAAAAGTTAAAACGAGCGGATCACCTTGTTTTTTAGCTTTTTCAATAGATTGTACGCAAAACTTACTAAATGCAAATACCGTATCTTTACGGTATTTCATCGGAGTTGTACCAGCGTGATTTGATTGTCCTTTTAGGGTAATGTTATAGCGTTTTTGTCCTGCAATGCTATGGACAACACCAATCTGTTTGTTTTCCATCTCAAGCACATTACCTTGCTCAATATGAATCTCAATAAAGGCTTTAATATCTTGCCGCACCGCCGCAGTATCTTTACGAAAATTAAATCCTGAAGCTTGCATTGCCTCGACAAATGGTATTCCTTTAGCATCTTTAATATTCTCAACATCAGCATTATTTGCGATTCCCATCATGTTTTTGCTCCCCCAAAACACATACGGAAAACGGCTGCCTTCTTCCTCAGCCAAAGAGACTACTTCAATCGATCTTAACGGCTGCCCATAGGTTTTTTTAAGATATTTCATGGCAAGAAATGGGGCGATAATTCCATATTGACCATCTAAATTACCCCCATTAACGACAGTATCAATGTGTGAACCTGACATAATCGTTTCTTGTGGATACATGCTTCCTTCTATACGTCCAAACAAGTTACCTATATCATCAAAATGTGTGTTTAAACCATCATCCTCAAAGTGCTTTTTTAAACTCATTTGCGCATCAAGCCACGGCTTTGTATAAAGTAAACGGGTTAAACCGCCTGTAGGGTCAGCTCCAATGCTGGATATTTCTGCGGATAATATTTTAAAATTATCTGAAAAATCATAATATTCCATTTTTATATCTCCTATATTTTTAGTAAGTAAGCGCCTTTTAGCTCGCAAAAGGATCTTTATTGTCATAAGATTTATTAAAAAGTGCGTCTGAAATAAGATATTCATAAATCTCATCAACTATATCAATTCCATCTTTTGCACTTTTTTCCTCTTTAGCAAGGCTATTTTGCCCTGGGTATAAAACTTTATTAAAACCAGGAGCTGGCTTCATTGCATTAAGCTCTTTTATTGTTCTAGCTACGCTTTGTTTAAGGTTTAAAACACCTGCAAAACGCGCAGGATCAATCACGATATGCAGTTGCCCTAAATTACGCCCTTCGGTTAAATCATGATACATCGAACTTACGCTGCTGCCAGATGGCAAGCCTAATAATGCTCCAGATAATATATCCACCATCATCATCAAACCATAACCTTTAGCAGCAGCGATTGGTACAAGGGCATGCACCGCAAAAGGATCAGTTGTTGCTTCTCCATTTTTATCAACCGCCCATGTGTCTGGAATCGGTTTATTGCGCGAGCGAGCATCAAGAACCTTGCCCCATGCTTGAACGGTGGTTGCCATATCAAAAGTGATAATCTCTTTGCCATCGCTTGGGGCTGCAAAGGCGATTGGATTAGTCCCATAATAGACATCTGCACCGCCGTAAGGCACAGCCATTGGATCTGATTGACACATCGAAATCCCGATTAAATCTTGTTTTGCAGCTTGTTGAACAAAGTAAGATAAAGCACCGCTATGCCCAATCGATCTAACACCGACAATTGCCACGCCATTTTCTTTAGCCATATCAATCGCATGATCCATGGCTATTTTTGCAGCAACGTGTCCAGCACCATTATCACCATGAAAAATACCACTACAAGGGCCTGTTTTCTCAAATTTAAAATTAGGCTTCGTGTTAGTTCCACCTTTGCTAATGCGTTCTGAATAGTATTCAACACGAACCGCACCATGTGAATGCACACCTTTGGCATCGGCGTGAACAAGTACATCTGCAACAATTCCTGCATGTTCGTCAGATAGTCCAGCTTTTGCGAGCTTGTTTTTCATTAATAATTGAAGAGCTTCTTTAGTAAGATTCATACACGATCCTCAGTAAGGTAAATTAGTTAATAGGAAATTATTAGGGTGAAATATATAACTGAAATATATCTATAAAAAGAATTAAAATGTTGACAAAAGCACTCATTTTGGGATTATAAAATTTTTTTATTTAATCATTCACTATATGCTGGCATATATTTAATAATAAACGATTTTTTGAATAAACAGCTTTAAAATATTGTAAGCCTGATTTATTATCAGTCTCATGTCCTATAAATTTAAACTTACTATTTGATTTTTTAATATTAATCTATGTTGTTTTAATATTACTAAATGCATCTTCATGAAGAAACTTAACTGATTGGATCGTTGACTTTTTCAACATCCCTCAAACCATCGATATTATCTGGATTGATTTTGCTTATGCGATTCCCATTTTGATCATAAAAATATTGCGTTTCTTTGGAAGTTAATATCCCATTGATTGTTGTCGCAATTACTGATTGATTAATCTGGTTTTTTGCATCAACACTATATGATTTGACTACAAGACTTGCCTCATCATTTTGAGCGGTT
>BHEQ01000059.1 GCA_003864535.1 Gammaproteobacteria bacterium | reverse complement strand
ATAAAACCGCGCCCGCAGCCGCGATAAATATCGATGAATAAGTACCAATAACGACCCCAACAAGCATGACTAAAGAGAATGACTCAACCGCAGGTCCGCCAAATAGATACAACGCAAGCACTGCTAAAAATGTCGTCATCGATGTCATTATGGTGCGAGAAAGCGTTTGATTAATCGCACTATTTACTATCTCAAGCGGGGTGCCTTTGCGTGTTGATCTAAAGTTCTCTCGAATACGATCTAAAACAACGACCGTATCATTCACCGAATATCCAATAACGGCTAATATAGCTGCAAGCGCGGTAAGATCAAACTCAAGTTTTAAGATAACAAAGAGTGCTATTACAAAAAAGGTATCGTGAACTGTCGATAAAATTGTTCCAAGGGCAAGCTTCCATTCAAAACGAATCCAGATGTAAACTAAAATACCACATACTGCAAAAACCGACGCTAACACACCGCTAGTAACTAGCTCTTTCCCAACTTGAGGACCTACATATTCAACTCTTTTTACGTTAACTTTATTTACATCATTTTTTAGATTATCTAAAATATTACTGCTAATAGATGCGGCATTTTCACCGGCTTTAACAGGTAGTCTGATCAAAACATCAGATGATGATCCAAAATATTGGACTTGTAAGCCTTCAATATTAGTTTGGGCAAGATCTTTTTTAATATCTTCTATCGCAATAGGTTTCTCATAACTTACCTCTATAACCGTACCACCAGTGAAATCTAAACCATAATTAAAGCCTTTTATCGCCAGCAGCGCACTGCTTATAAGAATAATAACCGCGCAGCTCATGACATATAATTTGCGCCCTTTCATAAAGTTAAATCTAGTTTCATTGCTTAAAAAAGGAAGTATTTCTCTAGAACCGATAGGTAGAGTTTTGAGTTTTTTGCGCCCAAACCACCAGTTAACAATAGCTCTTGAGAGCATAACCGCCGTAAATAAAGAAGTGATAATACCCAATGAGAGCGTAACTGCGAAACCTTTAATTGGACCTGAGCCAATTCCAAATAAGACAATAGCTGCAATTAAACTAGTCAAGTTCGCATCTATAATTGTGGACAAAGCACGCTTAAAACCAGCGTCAATAGCATGTTGCGGGCTTAATCCTTTTTTAAGATCCTCGCGAATACGCTCATAAATAAGTACATTTGCATCGACACTCATTCCTAAGGATAAAATAATCCCTGCAATTCCTGGAAGAGTTAGTGTTGCTTGGAGCATCGATAGCAGAGCAATAATCATCACAAGATTGATAACAAGCGCCATATTTGCGATAAGACCAAAGACGCGATAGCGCATTAGCATAAATACCATAATCATGATAAGACCGATCACCGATGCTTGAAAGCCTTTATCTATACTTTCTTTACCCGCACTTGGTCCTACTGTGCGTTCCTCTATTATTTGAATTGGAGCAGCTAGCGCACCTGAACGCAATAATACGGCAAGATCATTCGCTTCTTTTGCGGTATCAATCCCCGATATTTGAAAGTTTTTAGTAAGTACTGCGCGAATTGTGGCGATATTTGCAATCTCACTCGTGATTACATTTCTGCGCGTGGGCACGCCATTAATTTCAACTGTTTCGGTTCTATTTTCAATAAAAACCGTCGCCATTGGTTTTTCAAGATTTAATTTAGTTCCAATCGCAAATTTATCCGCGCCTTTAGAATCTAGGGTGATATTAACCACAGGTAAACCTGTATTACTATCAAGCGTCGTCCCTGCATTAATTATAGACTCACCCGTTAAAATAACTTGGCGTTTTAATAAAACAGGCTGATGCTTATCGCGCGTATAAAATAATTGCGTTCCTAAGGGGATACGTCCAGATTGAGCGGCTGATGCAGCTTCAGCTGCACTACGATCATCCACAATTCTAAATTGCAAAGTTGCGGTAGAGCCTAATATCTCCTTAGCTTTTGCCGTATCTTGCACTCCAGGTAATTGGACGACAATGCGATCCAGACCTTGTTGGGCAATATTAGGTTCGGCAACGCCTAACTCATTAACACGGTTTCTTAATGTTGTAATATTTTGCCCAACCGCGTGAGTGCGTCTTTCTGTGATCTCTTTATCAGAAATTCTTCCAATTAGCTGCAGATCATTCGTCTGCCAGGTTAAATCACGCAAAGACTGATCTGTATTGATTACTGCTTGAGCTGAGCTTATCTGTGTTTTTTCTGCAAAATTAATGACGATTGCTGAATCTTTATCACGCACTATAGATTGTGTATCAATATTTTTATCGCGTAATAAGACGCGCAAATCATCGGCATAGGTTTCAGAGAGCTGATCAAGCATACTGCTCATATCAATCTCCATTAAGAAATGCACTCCGCCTCTTAAATCCAAACCTAAATACATAGGATTTAAACCAAGGGCGGTTAAGAATTTTGGAGTATCGGTAGATAGGTTTAAAGCTGTGTTATAAGTGCGCCCAAGCTCTTTGTCGATTAAATCTTTAGCGCGTAATTGATCTTCAGTACCGTGAAAGCGTACCAGAAGACGATCATTAGAGCGATCAATACGCTTAATGCTTAAATTGGCGGTATCAACGATATTTTTAACGCGTGCAACTAAGACATCATCAATTTGTGTCGTTCGCGTAGAGGAGATTTGTACGGATGGATCTTCACCAAACAAATTAGGCAAAGCAACCAAGCAAGAAACGATCACGATCAAAATGATCATGATATTTTTCCATAAAGGATATTTATTTAACATCTTAAGTTTTCTTTTATTTATTTTTAAATAACATTAGATCTATTAATCATTTAAATAGCATAAAGCTCATTCTAACAGAGAACTTCTATAAATTAGATTTTTCAAGGCTTGCGATATTATTAAAAGCGCAGTTTACTTAGGTAAATAAGCACTAAATAATATCGTGTAACGTAGGAAAAGCAATTAATAGATGTGCCCTAACCGCATATGTTATAAACAATAGCATAGGCGGTAGCATGAGCATATTTAAGTGAAATTAATTTTAAAGATCGCCTTTATAAGTACCTTTAGGCATAACTGCGCCTACAGAGCTTTTTTGGATTTTAATTTCAGTATTCGTTGCAATTTCAACCTGAATAAAAGAATCCCCTGTGTGAGTTATTCTGCCTAAAATTCCAGATGCAGTCACGATCTCATCACCTTTTTTGACAGAGCTTATTAAGGCGGTGTGTTCTTTCTGACGTTTTTGTTGAGGGCGAATCATTAAAAAATACATGATTGCAAAGATAGGCACAAAGATTAGTACAGAACTTAATATACTGTTTTGTGAAGATTGTGCAGCTTGTGCTTGTGCAACTGAAAATAACGATATCAACATAATAAACCTCTCAAAATAATACGGGTGCTGGAACTTATAAAATACGCTTATAAAATATACTTGCAAGATATGCTTACAAGAAACAGCTTATAGGTGATTTAGAATCTTGCGTATTATACGCGAACAGTATTATTTTATTTAAAAAATAAAAGCGCGCGAATAAATTTATCTAATTGTCCCCTCAAAAACAAAACATGCCGGACCTGTCATGAACAAGGGAGTAGATGCGGATTCCCACAAGATATTTAAATCACCGCGTTGTAAACGAACCTCGACAGCGCTGTCTAACAATCCAGATGAGATCCCAACAGCAACGGCAGCGCAAGCACCTGTTCCACAAGCATCAGTCTCACCGACACCGCGTTCATGGACGCGCAGTTTAATCAGATTTCTGGATAATATATGCATAAATCCAACATTCACACCCTCTGGGAATGCACGGTGATTTTGCAAGGCATAGGCGATTGGTCTCAGATCAATCATATTAATATCATCCAGAATAACTACGGCATGAGGATTGCCAATGCTTGCAATAGAAAAAGTAGCATCACTGTTATTTAATGTAAACGTATTATTTAAAGTCTTTGTTGCGAGCGTTTCAATAAAAGGGAGTGATTCTGGTTTAAAATTTGGGATTCCCATATCAACTTTAACCACCGCATTTAAAAAATCAGCATCATGCTCTAAAATAGTTGCGTGCATATAAATTGTTTTAGTTTTGAAATGTAAGGTGCGCTTAGAGCTTAGCTTATAACGATGAATATACAAAGCGGCACAGCGCACGCCATTACCGCAATTACCAGCTTCACGCCCATCTTGATTATAAATTTGATAACAAAAATCTACCCCAATCTCATCTGATGGGAGTATGACTAAAAGCTGATCAAAACCTATCCCTGTAGTGCGCTCTCCAAGTTTATCTATTTGCTTAGCATTTAGATTAAACGGCGTATTTATTGCATTGATGATGACAAAATCATTCCCAAGTGCATGCATTTTACAAAAATCTAATATTGGCATAATCCACTCCAGTTAGGCTGTATAAAGTTAAGCCTCTAAACTAATAATTCTTTTTCAAGGGCAAATAAAGATTCTACACTTTCGCGTTCACGGATAATATAGGCTTTATCTTCATCAATAAGCACCTCACACGCTCGTGGGCGCGAATTATAGTTAGAGCTCATGCTAAAACTATATGCACCTGCTTGTAATACCGCGAGAACATCCTCACTTTTTAAAGCAAGCTCTCTATTTTTACCAAGAAAATCAGTTGATTCACAAATAGGTCCGACAACATCATAGATACGTTTAATTTCGTTAGATGGCTTAGTATTTACAATGCGCATCCAAGCATCATATAAAGATGGGCGAATAAGATCATTCATCGCGGCATCAACTACAGCGAAATATTTACCCTCATTTTCTTTGGTTAAAGTCACCGTGGTTAATAAAACACCCGCATCACCAACAAGAGCGCGCCCAGGTTCTATGATGATTTCAAGATTCTTCGCATGTTGATTTTGTGCCATTTTGGATTTAATTGTATCAATCCAATCTTTTGGATCAATTAAAGTCTCATCATTATAGCGAATGCCAATCCCACCACCGATATCAAGGTGTTTTAAGAATATATTCGCAGAAGCTAATATAGTAA
The DNA here is from genome assembly GCA_003864535.1 of Gammaproteobacteria bacterium. GTDB lineage: Bacteria > Pseudomonadota > Gammaproteobacteria > Cardiobacteriales > Wohlfahrtiimonadaceae > BHEQ01. The sequence continues at coordinate 4,700 of BHEQ01000059.1, read as the reverse complement.
TCAAATCTAGTAGTTTATCTAAAGCATCATTATAAGGGCTGATTTCAGTTAGTTGCGAGCCAATATGACAATCTAATCCAATAATATCAAGATGAGAAAGAGTTGCTGCATATTGATAAATCTCTAAAGCCTCTTCTATCGGCACGCCAAATTTATTTTCTTTTAAGCCTGTGGATATATAAGGATGAGTTTTAGCATCAACATTAGGATTAACCCGCAATGAGATTGGCGCGCGGATGTCAAGTTCTGCTGCCATAGAATTAATCATGTCAATCTCAGCGAATGCTTCAATATTAAAGCAACCAATACCCGCTTGTAAGGCAAGCTTTATTTCTGCATAAGTTTTACCAACACCTGAAAAAATGATTTTTTTAGGATTAAAAATATGCCGTCCTTGATGCGCAGATCTTTTTGCAGCTTCTAAAACTCGCTGTAATTCACCGCCTGAGACAATATCAAAACCTGCACCTAATTCAAGTAATATTTGCAAAATCGCAAGATTACTATTGGCTTTAGTGGCATAACAGATTGTATGGGCGCGCGTGCCAAAAGCCTCATCAAAGCTTTTAAAAGCCTCAACTATGCTTAGTTTTGAATAAGCATATAAAGGCGTTCCATATTGCTTGGCAAGTGCATTTAGTTCAATTTTCTCAAGGTATAGCGGCATATTTTTGTGCATAGGAATATTGTTTTACTCATTTTATTAATGAAAATGGTGGGGAAGCATGCAACATACTTGTTGCAATAAAAGATCAATCAAATAACCAAAGGCTCTGATTGATCTGTTTCAGAATTTTTTGAAGATTCTTTTGACGATTCTTTTAAAGATTTAGCTTTGATTTTTTTAAGGCGTATGCGCTCTTTTTTAAGCGCCATTTCTTCAAGCTGTGCCTCAGTTGCGATATATAAGCCACCTTTTTGACCACATGCACTGAGCATAGCTATACTTATGCACATGATTGTTATGAAACGCATAAATCTTATAAAATACATAAAAAACATAGGATATCCATTAATTTAAGAAGTAAAAAAACTTAAAAAATAAAAAATTAAGGAAGTATAAGCGTCGTTCCTGTAGGAACGCGTAATTGATTGGCGGGGAGATTGTTTTTTTGCTTTAATTGAGTCACGCTTATTTTATAGCGTGTGGCAATTTGGGCGAGAGTCTCTCCTGATGCGGTTGTATAGCTTTTAGCTAACGGCGGTGGTTTATTTACTTTAGGCGTATTAGTTCTTGGGGGAGTTGCTGTTTGCGGTGGCACTACTTGTGGTCGCACCACTTGTGGCGGCGTTACTTGTGGCGGAGTTACTTGTGGCGCAGCACTATACGGTTGGCTAACTAGCTTGAGTGTATTTTCTTTTGTTTTAACAACTAATTGCGTTGCAGGACGCTCTTTAAAATACGCCTTAATCCCTTGCATCATATTCGCGGCAATGGTGCGTTGGTAGCTTGGAGTTGTAAGTTTACGCTCTTCTTTTGGATTAGAAATAAATCCAGTTTCTACAAGAACCGATGGAATATCTGGTGCTTTAAGTACCGCAAATCCTGCCCGTTCAACCTTCTTTTTATGCAGACCACCACTCCGACTTAAACCATTTAATAAATGCTTACCTAATACATTAGAGCTCTCAATAGTTGCATCAATTGATAAATCTAAAAGCATCGAGGCGATAGCGGCATCTTTATTCGATATTTTAACGCCGCCGATAAGATCTGATGCGTTCTCTTTTTGGGCTAATAATTTTGCCATCTCACTTGAGGCACTGCCTGTTGAAATAATATAGACAGAAGCACCATCCGCGGTACGGCTTCCTGCGTCAGCATGAATAGAAATAAACATATCTGCATTATTGCGTCGTGCAAAAAGGATACGCTCACGCAAAGGAACAAAACGATCTGTCGAGCGTGTTAGTAAGGCCTTCATTCCAGGCTCTTTATTAATCAAGGCTTGTAAATTCTTAGAAATAGCGAGGACAATGGCTTTCTCATGCGCCCCATTTGCACCGATAGCGCCTGGATCTTTGCCACCATGCCCAGGATCTATCACAATAATTACTTGTTTTTTATTGATTGTTTGGGCAACCTGGACCTCATTGACTTGATTTGCTGCTTGGGGGCTGCTCGTAACACTGGCAGCTTTTCCTTGTTCTTGGATTTTAATTACTAAATTATATATCTTTTTATTTTTAACTAAGACCGTGCTTGCAGGTTGGGCTGAATTTAAATCAACAACAATACGTAAATCCGTTCCTTGCTGTGTTCCAAGCCTTACCAAACTTACCGATTTGCTTGAGATAGGTAGGCTCTTTACTTGATTTGTGAGCTTCGCATTAGGGATATCAATAACTAAACGCGGTGGATTATCCAGCCGAAAACTTGTAAAAGTTATGAGCTCATTAGATGTGAACGTAATAATTGTTTCTTTACTAGTTTTACTTGCAATACCCGTGCCAATTAGTGCCGCTGCCAAGAGTGGCTGGCAGCTAACTAAAATAAGGATAAAAGTAATACGCAGTAAATTAAGCATAGGCGGTTTAATCTCTAAAAATCAGGATGATTTATCCTGAGGGATACATCTATTTGTGCTTTTGGGGACTTCTATTAATTAGATTTTTCAAGGCTTGCGATTTTATTAAAAGCGCAGTTTACATAGGTAAATAAGCATTTTAATAAAATTGCGTAACGCAGAAAAAGCAATTAATAGATGTGCCCTTTTACAACTCCCCTTGTGAAGGGGAGATTGGGAGAGGAGCATCTAAATATACGCCTTAGTTCTTAGCTTCAATGCGCTTAGTAATAAACCATTGTTGAATGATAGAGAGCGTGTTATTAACGATCCAATATAGTACAAGCCCTGCTGGAAACCATAAAAACATAAAGGTAAACATAACAGGCATCCATTTCATGATCTTAGCTTGCATAGGATCTGGTGGTGCTGGGTTTAAGCTTTGCTGAATAAACATGGTTGCGCCCATAATTAGCGGTAACACATAATATGGATCCATCACCGATAAATCATATATCCATAATGCCCACGGTGCTTGGCGCAGCTCGACACTTTCCATTAACATCCAGTACAGGCTAATAAATACAGGGATTTGGATCAACATAGGCCAGCAGCCACTCATTGGATTTATTTTTTCTTTGCGATAAAGTGCCATCATTTCTTGATTAAGCTTTTGTTTATCATCACCATACTGTTCTTTTAAACGCTGTAATTCAGGTGAGAATTTACGCATCCGCGCCATTGAGGTAAAGCCTTTCGCTGCAAACCAATACAAACAAGCTTTAACGGTTAAGGTCACTAACATAATCGACCAGCCCCAGTTACCGATTAATCCATGAAACTTAACTAAAAGGATAAAGAGTAAGTTAGAAATAAAAGATAGCCAGCCAAAATCAACCGTTAGTTCTAATTTTGGCGCGATAACTTTTAGATTCTCTTGAATTTTAGGACCAAGATATAGTGTATTTTTAAAAGTATGAGCTGTGCCAGCGGCAATTGTAAGTGGCATAGAGCGCACTCCAATAACATAGTAAGTCAGGTTTTGTTGATTAAAACTATAAGTATAGATTAAATGAGTTTCATCTTGATCTGGTGCCCACGCTGCAATAAAGTAATGTTGAATCATGGAGATCCAACCACCTTTGCCCATATATTTTTCATTGCGCTTTTTTTTAGCGTCCTCATCTAAAACATTGGCTGACTTGATGTTTTTAAAAGTTTCTTTTTCGTAGTTAATACCTTGGCTTGGTAGGGAAAATACAGCACCAGTATAGCTCGATGCCATCATCATCCCTGTTTTACTTGGCGGCTCTGTTTGGGATAATTGACGATATTCATAGCCAATCCAAGTATTATTACTTTGGTTATCAATATGATTTGTGTAATCAATCCCAAATTGCCCACGTTTAAAAGTATAGGTTTTAGTGGTGGTTAAGCCTTGGTTATCTGTCCATGTGAGTGGGATAGCTAATGTATCCGCTCCATCTTCTAAAATGTATTCATTTTTTGCGGCACTAAAAACCGCATTTAAATAATTAGGGACACTCTGATTAACTGAATTCTTTTCAATAACCAAGCCAGTTTGGCTCACAAAATGCTGCATATTATTATCGGCTAATAAGCTAAAAGGCTCATTCTTATCACCCAATTCTTTCGGATAGGTAATTAAACCAGCTTGAGTAATATCACCACCTAAGGTATTAATATATACATCTAAAACATCGGTTTTTACATGAACCAATTGGGGTTTGTTTGGCTCTGCTAAATTAGATGCATTTTCTAAATTTGGATTGCCAGGAATGTTCATATTATTTAAAGTAGGGACATTAAGATGAGGAACAGCTTGATTTGTTTGGTGCGCAATAAGCTCGGGAGCATTTGGGTCTATTTTAGGAGCATTAAACTCAAACCAGCGCGTTATCAGAAAAAAACTAATCCCACCTAATGCTATCCATAAAAAAGTACGTTTTTGATTATCCATAAGTTTTCTTTTGATCTAATTAAAATGATTGTAAAATAAAAATGTAATCGCTACATTTCGCTAGTTTTTTGTTTATCAAATGTTTTTTTTTCAGGAACGGGATCAAGCCCACCATCGCAAAAAGGGTGACATCTTACCAGTCTTCGCAACATTAACCAACTGCCTTTTATCGCACCAAAGCGTTCGATAGCTTCAATCGCATAACATGAGCA
>BHEQ01000058.1 GCA_003864535.1 Gammaproteobacteria bacterium | reverse complement strand
GATCCAAATAATGCTTATATGCGCGCAGAAGCTCTTGATGAGCTTAATAAAGAGCGGCGCAATATAGAGCAAAGCATGGTTGCCGATGCCCAAAAAATATTAACCCAAATTATGCCTGATATGACCGCGCAAAATGTTGAGCAAAATGCGGGGATTGTTGTGTATGATCCGAGCTTTCATCAAGGTGTGATCGGGATTGTCGCTTCACGAATTAAAGATAAATTTACGCGCCCTACCGTCATATTTACAGAAGATGGTGATTATCTTAAGGGATCGGGACGCTCTATTGCAGGCTTACATTTGCGTGATGCTCTAGATTGGGTTGATAAACGCTATCCAAATATAATTATCAAATTTGGTGGACATGCGATGGCGGCAGGTTTAACTCTTGATAAATCAAAACTTGATTTATTTAAGAAGGGATTTAATGCTGCGATTAATGCTGCGATAGATGTACATAATCTTAAAAATGAAGTTCTCTCTGATGGCGAGTTAAGTAGCTTGGAGCTGTCTTTACCAACTTTTGAGATCATAAGAAATGCCGCCCCTTGGGGTCAAGGTTTTCCTGAACCTCTGTTTGATAATGTTTTTGAAGTAATTGATTATCGTGTTTTAAAAGAGACACACTTGAAACTACGCTTAAAGCTTAAAAACAATCAAGAAACCAATCAACAAAATAATCAAAAAAACAATAAATCATTGATGCAATAGCTTTTTTTAAAGCTAAAGATTACCTAGTAAATCCAACGGCATTCATACATTGTGCGTATAAATTAGATTGTAATGAATGGCAAGATAAGGTTAATCTTCAATTATTAATAGAATGCTACAATTGTATATCTTAAATTATATTTTCATATACTTTTTATTAAACCTTTTGACAACTATTGACATGCTTCTAATTATAATAAGCATATCTTTTACAAACTAAAACAGCAGGTTTAATTATTATGGGTTTATCCAGAAAAATGTTTAAGTATTTCAAAACAATGTTTGCATTAATCGTAATTACTCTTGCGGGTGGATATTACTGGTTTGTGAGCACCCAAAATGACACAACGACCTATCTTACCCAAGCGGTTAATAAAGAGGATTTAAGCATCACCGTCCTTGCTGATGGAACTTTAGAGGCACTTAAGCAAGTTAGCGTAGGCTCGCAAGTATCTGGGCAGATTAGAAAATTGCATGTAGTTTTGGGTGATGAGGTTAAAAAAGGTGATTTACTCGTTGAAATTGATGATTTACCTCAAAAAAATGCCCTTGAAGATGCTAAAGCACGTTTAAAAAATATCCAAGCAACACGCGCTGCCAAACGCGCGGCTTTGATTAATGCACAAATCACCTTTGAGCGTCAAGAATTACTCAGCCGTAAGGGCGCAAGTAAGCTTTCAGAATTGGATGCAGCCCAAGCAAATTTAGATGCAATTTTGGCAGAAATTGATGCCATAGATGCACAAATTAGCCAAGCAAATATCGCCTTAGACACTGCAACTTTAAATTTAAGTTATACCAAAATTAGTGCACCAATGGCGGGAATGATAGTTGCTTTGATAGTTGACGAGGGGCAAACTGTAAACTCTGTTCAAAGTGCACCAACATTAATCAAGATCGCCACCCTTTCAACCATGACAATTAAAGCGCAAATATCTGAAGCAGATGTCATTAAAATCAAATTAGGGATGCCTGTATATTTCACTATTTTAGGGGATAAAAAACGTTATTACGCGACATTACGCCAAATCGAACCTGCGCCTGAATCAATTAAAACAGATTCCCAAACGAGTAATTCAAATAGTGAGGCAATTTATTATAATGGCTTATTTGATGTTGATAACCCTGAAGGTCAGTTGCGTATTTCAATGACAGCTCAAGTAGTTATCATAATTGATGAGGTTAAAAATGCCTTAGTTATACCAGCTACCGCAATCAAGTTAAATGCAAGAGATCCCAACGATCAAATAAAAACAGGCAAGAATAAAAGTGGGGATCGATCTAATAAAGGAGCTGGGTCTTTAAGTGCAAATAGCTCAGCAACTGTGCGTATTTTAAATAGCGAAGGTAAGCCGCAAGAGCGTGTCATAACCGTAGGTTTAAGTAATAATATTAAAACTCAAGTGTTAGAAGGTCTAAATGAAGGTGATATGGTTATTATTTCAGAATCAACAGGTAAACCCAAATCTGCAGGCTTGCCAACCCCACCAATAATGCGACGTTGATAGGGGTAACTCTACGCTTATTTGATAACCTTAAGTGAACTTGCTTTCTTAGCTTTTTTCTTTGGCTTAGTTTCAGTTAAAACCGAATCTTCCTCGGTATTATCTAGATATTCTGGTGCAGCTAGCGGCTCGACAATAGAAAATACCGATTTAACTGGTTTTTCAGGCTCTGCGTGCGCCTCTTCTGGGATTTGATATAACTCAAACGCCATGCCTTCAGTGTTTTCCTCTTGGGAAAAAATCGCAGCAATTGCTCCGATAGGCACTTGAACATCAAAAGGTGTGCCGCCAAACCTTGCATTAAAACTTAAATAATCATTTTCTATTTTTAAATAAAGAATCGCTTGTGGCGCGATATTTAAAATAATTCTATCATTTTGTATATGCTTTGGCGGAACAATAACCCCTGGCAGATTAGTTGCAACAAGGATATGCGGCGTGTGATCATTTTCAATAATCCATTCATATAAAGCACGAATAAGGTAGGGTTTACGTGGTGTCATAAGATTCATATTTCCTTATTTATTAATAAATTAACTTAAAGAAGTCACCCCTCCCAACATTCCCCTTTACAAAGGGAGGAGCAAGTCCCCTTGTAAAGGGAGATTTAGGGGATATGTTAAGACTGCTAAGTAGTTACAACTCTAACAATATTAAACACTTACCGCAAGAGATGTTCTAGCTTTACTAAATATTTTTTGCAAGATGCGCTGCTAAGCCTATATAAGTTGCTGGAGTTAGTTTTTTAAGTTCAGCCTTAACTTGATCTGGCAACTCTAAGTTATTGATGAAAGAATCTAAAGTTGCAGGGCTAATGCGTTGCCCACGGGTTAGTTCCTTTAATTTCTCATACGGCTCATCAATGCCATAACGGCGCATAATAGTTTGAATAGGCTCGGCTAATACTTCAATATTATCCACAAGATCTTGATCTATAACCGCTATATTTACTTCTAATTTACTATGTCCCTTATGTAAACTCTCATAGGCAATCAAAGCATAGGCAAAGGCTGAGCCTAAGCTTCTTAAGACAGTAGAATCAGTCAAATCACGCTGCCAGCGTGAGATAGGTAGTTTAGTTGAAAAATGATTAAATAAAGCATTGGCTAAACCTAAATTTCCTTCTGCATTTTCAAAATCAATCGGATTAACTTTATGTGGCATTGTTGATGACCCAACCTCGCCCGCAATAGTTTTTTGCTTAAAATAACCAATGCTTATATAAGCCCAAACATCACGCGCCCAATCTATCAAAATTGTATTAGAACGCGCGAAACCATCGGCAATCTCGGCTATATAATCATGCGATTCAATCTGGGTCGTGTATGGATTAAATGCAAGATGTAATTGATTTTCAATAACTTGTCTTGCATGAGCTTCCCAGTTAATATCAGGATAAGCACTTAAATGCGCATTATAATTACCCACAGCACCGTTTAGTTTACCAAATAAAGGCACTGCCGCAATCTGACTATATTGACGCTCTAAGCGATACACAACATTGGCGATTTCTTTGCCTAATGTGGTTGGCGTGGCGGTTTGCCCGTGAGTGCGTGATAACATAGGTTGAGTGGCGTAACTATGTGCCATAGCGCGTAAATTATTGATCATTTTCAATAAAGATGGGAGTAGAACTAGATCGCGCCCCTCTTTTATCATCAAAGCATAGGCAAGATTATTAATGTCCTCTGATGTACACGCAAAATGGACAAACTCAGCAATCTCTTCAAGTTTAATCTCAGGATCTTGCGCCGCTTTAAATGTAGCTTTAAGCCAATACTCAATCGCTTTAACGTCATGATTAGTTGTGCGCTCAATAAGCTTTACCGCCGCTCCATCTGCAACCGAGAAATTTGTCACAATTTGGTCTAAAAACGCCAGTGTGTGCGCATTAAAACTAGGTACTTCTTTTATCTGTGGATGCGCTGCCAGAGATTTTAACCATTCTATTTCGACGCGCACTCGTGCTTTAATTAGTCCATATTCACTAAAAATAGATGCCAAAGGCTTAGTTTTATCATGATAACGCCCGTCAATTGGGGAGATTGCAAGAAGTGTGGCATTCATAGTTTTAATCCTGTTAAAAAGTTTTAGATCATTCAATTAGATCATTCAAGGTGTATTTTAAAGTATAAGTTTTAAAGTGCGTGTTTTAAAGTGCATATTTTAAAGATTAATCAAAATAAATCCTTAAAAAGATTTAAGCTAGTTTTTAGATAAATTTTAGTAAAAATGTAAATCTTGAAAAATATAATTTATACAAGACGACTTAAAAGGCTGCTGAGTCTATTTTTTAGGTTTAATTTTTATCAACACCTATCATTATGATTATTCGCCTTCTTGTATAAATATTGATACGATAGCGTACTTTTAATAAACAATACTGGTTTAAAACTATGCAAAAATATCTTGACTTAGCGTTGCAAGCATCTGAATGTGCTCGAGAAATAATCATGAGCGCTTATCATAAAAATCAATTTCAAATTACCATAAAAGATGATCAAACTCCTGTAACCGAGGTTGATGTTGCGGTTGAGAAGGCAATTAAGTCCATGATACTTAATCAATATCCTGAGCATGGCTTTTATGGCGAAGAAGAGGGCATGCAAAATATTGAAGCTGAGTTTGTCTGGCTGCTTGATCCCATTGATGGCACAAAAGCCTTTGTACGCGGTCGCCCGATGTTTTCTTGCCAAATCGCCTTGCAACATAATGGTGAGCTTATTTTAGGTGTATCTTTAGCACCTGCATTTAATGGTGGCGAGCTTGCATATGCCCTAAAAGGACATGGAGCTTTTATTAAAAATGGCGCGTCGCCTCAAGCACAATCTTTAAAAATAAGTACTATTAGTGAATTAAATCAAGCAGTATTTTCCTCAGGTAATATTAAATCATTAGCGCAAAATCATATTGCGTGGGCAAAATATGGGAAGTTCCTTAATATGATTAACACTACCCGCGGCTTTGGGGATTTCTTGCATTATCATCTACTTGCAGCAGGAAAAGTTGATATTGTCCTTGAGTCTGATGTTAGTATTTTAGATGTTGCCGCTCTTGCGGTTATTGTTTGCGAAGCTGGTGGGAAAATGACTCAACTTGATGGCAAGCCTTTAACCTTAGAGTCTCGCTCAATTTTAGCCGCAAATCCTCTCTTGTATGATCAGGCGTTTAAGATGCTAAATGATTGAAGATGGCTCAGCTTCCCCCTTCGCTTGGGAGAAGCTGAAAAAGCACATATAGATGTGCTCTTAACTAAAGAAATCTTTCACCACGTCTAGGTCAAAGGTTTTTTTATCTTCATCAATTTGAATAATACTTGAGGCGACACGTTTTTTATTGCCTTGGAGTAAAACAATTTTCTCTTCAATAGTATCTTTACATATCATTCGATATGCCATGACAGCCTTTTTTTGTCCGATTCGATAACATCGATCAATCGCCTGGCTTTCAACGGCAGGATTCCACCATGGATCAATCAAAAAGACATAATCCGCCTCTGTAAGATTTAAGCCGACACCACCAGCTTTTAAGCTAATCAGAAAGACTCTTACGCCTTTATTTGTTTGGAAATTATTCACGCACTCTTCGCGGTTTCTCGTTTGTCCATCTAAGTATTCATATTGAATATGCGCATCATCTAAGCGATTTCTAACAAGATGCAACATTTTAACAAATTGTGAGAAAACTAAAATTTTATGATCACTCGTTTTTTCTTGAATGGTTTCCATCAATACGTCAAGTTTAATCGAATAATTCCCATAATCTGCATCATCAGAAATTAAGGCGCTTGAATTACAAATCTGACGCAGCTTGGTTAAACCTTCCAAAATATACATCTGTGATTTTTCCGCACCATTTTCATTGATTTGATTGATTAAATAATCACGATATTTATCTTTGAATGAGTCATACACGCGACGCTGCTCTACTCCCATCTCACAAAAAATAATATTTTCTATTTTTTCAGGTAATTCTTTGGCAACCTGCTCCTTGGTACGCCTTAATATAAAAGGTGCGATCATTTTACCGAGTAATATAGAGGTATCATAATCTTTTTCCTTATCAATCAAATCAGAAAACTGCTTCCTAAAATGATTCATATTTCCTAAAAGACCTGGGTTTACAAAGTTCATTTGTGCATATAAATCAAAGGTATTATTTTGAATAGGTGTCCCTGTTAATACCAATCTATTATAAGAATTAAGGAGTTTAACAGATTTGTATCGCTGTGAATTAGGGTTTTTAATCGCTTGGCTTTCATCTAAAATAACATAATGAAACCTTATGTCTTTCATAAATTCTATATCATTTAGGAGAGATCCATAAGTTGATATAATAACATCATATTTTGAAAAATCATCCTTGTGCTCTAAGCGATTACTACCGACAAAAATCAACATTTTTAAGCTTGGGCAGAACTGATCTATTTCATTTTTCCAGTTAAAAATCAATGATGTTGGTGCGATAATCAAAGATGGAGGCGCAGATTTAGATGTTTTATCAATCAATGAATATGATTTTGTAAGCTTTAAATGTTGTAAAAATGCGATAGTTTGGATGGTTTTTCCAAGCCCCATATCATCTGCTAAGCAACCGCCTAACTGATTTTTATCTAAAAAATTTAACCAGTTTAAACCGTGATGTTGATAATCACGTAATTTTGCCTTAATACCTTTAGGGATTGCAACAGGATCAATATGGGTAATATTTTGCAAGCGCCTTTTTTTCTCTAAAAGCTCAAGAATAAAAGGTGGTTTTGTCTCCATTTCATCAAATAATTCATCAATAATTCCAAATTGATAATTAGATAATTGAATGCTATCTTTCTTAACTGATCCTGCCTTAAAATAATGCTCAAATTTGCGCATCCATTCTTCAGGTAAAATCCCCAAAGTTCCGTCACCTAATTCAATATAATTTGTTTTCTTTAAAAATGCCTGTTGGATAGCTCTTAAGCCAACTTTTTCGTTACCAAAACTCACTTTAATCTCAACATCAAACCAATCAATATCTGATTTAACATCAACATGAATACTGGCTTTATTGAGATTGAATTTAAATGACTTAAGTGTATTTGCCCCAAAGACTTTAATCCCTAAATCTTTCATTTTATCGGCTGAATGCAAAATCCAACTTTTTTCCATCAATTGTTCTGGGTGTAAAAAATAAATGCCTTGCTGGGATTCAAAATCTGGATGCAAGGCCTTAAATTCCTCTAAAAATCCATCTTCAAATTCTTTATCACGCGGCATATAAACTATCTCATTATTGATTATATGCGCTAATAACATCTCATTAGATCCTATTTCAATCAATTGAGATTGATATTGAGTTGCTAATTTAAACGTTATCATCTCATCAGCATCTGCCATATAAACATGTTTTTCTAACTCATGCTTAATCGATATTTCTATTTTTTTAATTGTACGTTTGGCTTTTTTGAGAACCTTTTCAGCACTTAGATTATCATTATCTTGATTATTATCGAGACCGCTGTCTAGTTTGAAAAGAGGTGAGCTTACTTTGAATTTTTTAGAAAGTGGTAATAATACGCGTTGATATACCTCATTAAAATCTTTTTTATGATAATTAGCTTCGGGCTGTTTATTAAAATGTTTCAAATATAAAGAAAGCTCAGCCGTTTTAATAGGGTAAATAGTATGATTCATATAGATAAATAAAGGTGTTATCAGCATATTATCCCTTCCTATATCACAAATATCATCACCTATTAAAATCTGTGCTTTAAAATTATAAAAATGTGGATCATCAGTTAGAGCAAATGATAGCTCAACAGAAAGATCCGATAATGTGATTGGGGTAAGATTCTTTCTAATTAAGTTATTGTAATCATTATAATGATAGGTTAAAAATGACTTTAGAGCAGGAAATATCTCATTAAAGTAAGCAAGCCCTCGTTTTAGTGATGAAATATTTTCTGTTTCCACATAGTTTAAAATCAATCCATTTATCTGTAATACTTTGGTAATAAGTAATTGTTCATCTTGCTTTTGAATAGAAAACAAGGCGGAATGTAGGGTATAAAAATCAATTTTCTTAAATCCTGATGCAAAATCAGCTTTAGACTTATTATATTTTGCAAGCACGGGCATAAGAATTGCCTCATCTGAGGAATGTCTGGAATAAGAGCTAAACGTGAAGCAAAATCCTAAGCCTATTTCTGTTACTACTGCTTTTTCTTGATAGGGTAATGCCATTGTTATGCTGTCTACTTCATTTTCAAACATTGGTAGCAGAGGCTTAACTTTATCAACAATATTTTTATATTTAGACTTAGCGATAAAACCATTAGTGTTTAAATGATAAAAGAAGAACGCTTCATAGTCATCCGCACGCGTCATTCCCTGAGATAATAAATGCTCATCTATTTTATTATCCATATAACTAGGTTCAAAGAAATCATACCCTAGAACTTTAACAACCTCCTCAAGACAAGTATACATATGCTCACATATTCCACTTTTATCACTGCAGCTACATTCTATGTGTAAGTATTGCTCAGCAGGTTTATAGTCAAACACGAGAGAGAGTGATGCACTATAGCCTTGTTTATTATAGCTAAAAGCTATTCTTGTTGTGGTGACAGATTCAATTTCTGGTGAATCATAGTATCGTACACGCGATTTTTCTTTATAAATACTTAAAATATTTTTGGTGATTAGATGGTCTGGTAAATAAACTGAGCCTTTTTTAAGCTTTGTTGTTTTAGGATTTGTTTCTTCAAGTATTAATTGATCTTTTTTTAATTTATCCGCAATGCCTGCTTTTTTAATAATAGGTACTTTGAGTATATTTCCTTTATTTTTATCGTTATATTCATTTTTTATTATCAACATATTAATGCATGCAATAACATGCTCACATATTCCTCCAACAGGGTATCCACAAGTGCATCTAGACGAGATTATGCTGTTATTTTGATAAATAGTCATATTGTATTGCACTTTGCTCGTGCTCCGGTACATGAATTCTGCACGATCATTTAAAAGATATAGCGTTAACCTAGGCTTAATAGAGTCAGCCCTTTTAACTGATATTGATAAGCTTGTATTTTTAACATAAGCTAAGAGTAACTGGCTGTGCATATTTCTAGTACCTTTAAGTAAATATTGTGAGCATTAATTCCATGTGCATGATGTGCATCAAAAGCTTACAATATTATCATAAAAAGTTAAGCATCTTCTCAATTGTATACTTTTTAGAAAATATAGAATTTAGAAAATATAAAAATGCTCATTTACCTCAGTAAACTGTGCTTTTAATAATATTGCAAGCCTTGAAAAATCTAATTAATAGAAGCCCCTTAGCTAATTCTAGCATTCTGGCAAGACACTCAAGTTATTCTCTTATACTCCATTCTAAACCAACCAAATCTTCATAATTTTCTGGTTCAAGTTCATAATTAACTGGAATATAGTCTCTATTTTTAAGTCTATAAACATCATTTCTATAGCTATATTTTTTAGATATATCTCTAATACTCTTATAAAGTTCACTCTTTATGTACCAAACAGTGCCACAACTCCCACATCCCCAAAATATATCCTCTTTTATAG
>BHEQ01000057.1 GCA_003864535.1 Gammaproteobacteria bacterium | reverse complement strand
GGTCTACCAAGGCTATATTTGAGCAAGCTAGTTGCGTATTATCTTTGCTGCCATCATTAATAAATATAATTTCTATAGTATAAACAGAGAGTTCATTGCACGCTTTGACCTCATCATAAAAAGCTTGAATAGCTTCTTGCTCATTAAAAACAGGGACAACTAATGAAACTTTTAGTGAAGCACGCATAATATATTTCCCTAACTTAATTTATTAAAAACAAATAATTTTGAATATAAAAAACCTAAAATCAAGCTAAGCATAGAAAATCCTATTAATGTAAAAATTGGGAAAAAGTCTAAATAATCAGCTAGTTTTCCAAATAAATAGCTAATTATCCCCATAGCCGCGGCATAGAAAATATAGCGTTTAAGCGATGCAGTCTTTTTAAAAGTAAAGCGTGCATTCATAAAAAATGAAAATGTTACAGAAATACAAAAAGCAAGAAAATTAGCTAATGCTTGAGTACTAGATAAATAAATAAATATAAAGAAAAATATCGCATGAATCAATGTATTTAAAACACCAATACTTGCATATTTATAAAATAAATGAAAAAAGATACCATTAAACCTTACATATCGGCATAAAATTCTGCGTAAAATATCAAATCTAGAAAATTTTTTATTGTTTAGATTTTTCACTTAGTTAATCCTAATAATTGAATTTCATTTTACCACTAAAGGGGATTTAAGGGGACGCTTAGAGTAAACAGCAATAAAACAAAGTGTGGGCTTAAGCCTTATTTTATTGCGCCTTTAGGCTATAATATGCACTATTTTTTATAATAACCTTTTTATAATAACTTTATAGAGCCAATATGAATTATCAATTAGACCCAATTTTAGCCGCGAATACGCGCCATGTTACTAGCTTAACCCTTTGTGAAGTGCGTATTCAAAATGAGGCGCGTTTTCCTTGGGTTATTTTAATCCCTAAAATGGATAACATTATCGAAATAATTGATTTGAGTGATGAGAATCAATTGCAATTGATGCGAGAAATAGCGCAAGTTTCTAAGGCAATGAATATTGTTTTTGATTCAGATAAATTAAATATCGCCACTCTTGGAAATATAGTAAAGCAATTGCATTTCCACGTAATCGCACGTTATGAAGCGGATCTTGCCTGGCCTAATCCTGTTTGGGGCTTTTTTGAGCAAACCGCAAGTTATGGTGCAGATGCTTTATCGCGGCGCATTTTGACTTTAAAAACGCATCTCATAAATTAATTTAAAGCGATATTATCGCAATAGTGTGTATATGAATATCTTTAATAAGATCAATTACTGGTTGTGGCGCACCCCAAATAGCAGCGCCTTTTCTTTACGTCGCGTCGTGCAGATTATTGTACGGATGATTGAGCGGATAATGGAAGATGAGTTCCGAGAACGCGCCCAATCACTAGCGTATACAACTTTATTATCTTTAGTGCCACTTATTGCGGTTGCGTTTTCTATTTTAAAAAGCTTTGGTGTGCATCGCCAGTTAATTCCTTTATTAGAACAAGGGTTTAAGCCGCTAGGAGAGCGCGCCCCTGAAGCTGTTGCAACGCTTATAGGTTTTGTGGAGAACGTCCAAGTAGGTGTGCTTGGGAGCATTGGTCTTGCGGTATTATTTTATACGGTTGTCAGCCTCTTAAGCTCTATTGAGTCGCAGTTTAATAAGATTTGGGGTATTAAAAGAGGGCGCAATTGGGCACGCAGAATCACTGATTATTTAGTAATTGTCTTGATAGGTCCTGTCTTAGCTTTTGTAACTTTATCTTTATTTTCCAGTCATTTTGTCTCAAGTATGATGGGTTATGTCTCGCCTCTTGGGCTTGATACCTTTATTAATCAATCCACATCATTTATCTTATTAAGCTTAGTCATGGCTTTTATTTATTCATTTATCACGCATTATCGCATTTCGTTTATCCCTGCGGTAAGTGGGGGGATGTTTGCCGCGGTATTTTGGTTATTAGTTGGGCAAATTTTCGCAAGATTTGTAGCAACATCAAGCAATTATTCAGGAATTTATTCAGGCTTTGTCAGTGTTATTTTGTTTATGTTATGGACATATATCAGCTGGCTTATTGTTTTATTAGGCAATCAACTTGCGTGTTATATTCAATGCCCTGAGCGTTTACTCATGCCAATTTTAGCTCTTAACGAGCCTCAAAAAGTAACCATATCAATTGAGCTTGAAGAGATTGATTCAACTCATCATGTTTGGATTGCAACAAACACGCGCACACTAAAATCTAAGTTTAATAATGATTCTTATAACTCTAAATGAAGGTCAAAATTAAAATGTATGGAAACTTCTGGGAACGCCCTTTAAATGATCTTGATCAAGAAGAGTGGGAAGCTCTTTGTGATAGCTGCGGTCTGTGTTGCCTCCACAAAGTTGAGGATGAAGATACGGGTATCGTTTATCTAACCAAATTAGCCTGTAAGTTACTTGATTTAAATCAATGTTCTTGTAGCAATTATGCAACACGCCATAAATATGTAACTGATTGCATAAAACTAAATATTGATGATTTAGCGGTTATTAATTGGCTGCCAAAATCCTGTGCTTATGTCCGCCGTTTTAATGGATTGGATTTGCCTGAGTGGCATTATTTAATCTCTAAAGATAAAGAATTAGTCCATAAATTAGGAATATCCTTACAAGGGAAAATGCTCCCAGAACAGCTTTATGATCCAAAAAAGCAATCCTTGCAAGATTTTATTGTTGAGCATCCATCTTATGCAAATCCTCCCAAATAACCTCTCCCAGAACCTCTTCACAGGGAATGGGCTTTAAAAGTCCAACCTGCTAAGTTAGGATTTAGGCGGCAATCAAATAAGTAATAAGCAAATAGGGTAAATAATATGAACAAATTAATTAAACGCCATTTTTTCTTAATCATTGCCATCATCATAGTTGCGATTATGTTTATATCTCAAGCATCTTTTGCAGAAACATCTGAAAATAAACCCAAAAAAATAATTATTTTAGGTGATAGTTTAAGCGCCGCCTACCAAATTAATGAGAATGAGGGCTGGGTTGCATTATTACAAACCAAGCTTGATTTAGAGCACCCACAGTGGCAAACCTATAATGCAAGTATTTCTGGGGATACTACAAATAATGCTTTAACACGTCTACCTGCGCTCTTAGCAGCTGCGGCTCTTAATGATTTAGATATATTAATCATTGAGGTTGGCGCAAATGATGGTCTTCAAGCTAAATCTTTTGCGCATATTAGCGAAAATTTAAGTAAAATCGTTGAACTTGGCAAAACGCGTAATCTGGTAATTTATTTAGTTGAAATGAGATTGCCTCCCAATTATGGTGTTGCTTATTCAAGTGGATTTAATGCTGTTTTTCATGATGTTGCGCTTAAAGAGAATATTTTTTTAATCCCATCTTTTTTAGATAATATTAATATTAATCCTGCATTAGTCCAAGCAGATGGCTTACATCCAGTCGCCTCCGTCCAGCCCTTGATTATGGAGCAAATATATATTGCAATAAAATCAAGCTTATAAGAGTATATTATAAAGATATATTATAAGGAAAATACAATGAGTTATAAAATCGACCTCCACATGCACACCGTAGCTAGTACCCATGCGTATTCAACTATTCATGAATATGTGCAAATGGCGAAATTACGCGGTCTTAAATTGATTAATATCAGTGATCATGGTCCTAAAATGGAAGATGCGCCGCATATTTGGCATTTTGGTAATTTTAATATCTTACCGCGCATAATTGATGGCGTAATTGTCCTGAAAAGCATGGAAGCTAATATTCTAAATATCGATGGGGAGATTGATTGCCCTAAGCATTATTCGGAGAAATTTTTAGATTTTACTATTGCAGGTTTTCATGAATCTGCGCAGCAATCTTGTGGGATTGATGATAATACTACAAGTTTGATTAATGTGATTAAATCACAACGCGTGCAGATGATAAGCCATCCTGGCAACCCTAAATATCCAATTCATATTGATCAAGTTGCGGCAGCTGCGGCAAAATATAATGTTGCATTAGAGCTGAATAATTCCTCATTTACAGTTTCACGCCTTGGGAGCGAGCCTAATTGCATCAAAATTGTTGAAGCGGTCAAAAAAGCTGGCGGTTTGATTGGTTTAGGCTCAGATTCACATATTGCCTATAATGTCGGTGAATTTGATCATTGCGAAAGAGTTTTAGATTTAGTCGAATTTCCAAAAGATCGCGTTTTAAATCAATCAGTTGAATTCTTGTTTAATTTTATAAAAACAACAACAGGTAAGCATATCAATTTAGAATATGGAAAAGAACAAGAGCGTTTCGGTCTTGAGCATAAATATCAACATAAAGGGTAATTAAAGGGCAATATATTGAAATTCATAAATTATTTTCTACGTTTATTATTAAGAAAAAACAAATCTAATTTTATCTTAGTTACCGTGATTGTGGCAATCATGACAGTGATTGGAAGTTTTGCGCAAACTAAAAAAGCTCCCCCAAAAAATAATTCACCCCAATTAAAAGTTGGCTTATATAAAAATTGCACGGCAAAGCGTATTACCGATGGTGATACCGTTGTGGCTATTTGTCAGCAAAAAGAGCTTAAAATACGCGTCTTTGGAATAGATGCCCCAGAAACAGGGCAAAAATACTGGGGAGATAAAGCAACTAAATATTTAGTAGGCCTTATCCAAAATAAAAAATTTGACGTAGAAATAAAAGATATAGACCGCTATGGACGCTATGTTGCTAAGATTATTTTAGGAACAGGTCCAAATAGTGATCTCGGGCTTGAGATGGTAAAAAGCGGTAATGCCGTTGTCTATTATCGCTACAATAAAGAGAGCGCATATGCGGTAGCAGAACAGCTAGCAAAGCGCAAAAAGATAGGTATTTGGAGCACTCCTGGTGCGCAGCAAAATCCTGAAAAATGGCGTAAATTAAATAAGAATAGATAAACTTTGGCGGCAACTACATGATAAACGAATTAACAAACGTATTAACAAACTCAAACTCACCAGAATCATCAGAATCATTAAAATCATCAGTTATTATTATCGGCGGTGGACCTGCTGGATTAATGGCGGCGCAGGTTTTGCTTTCTAAAGGATATGCTGTTGATTTATATGATGCAATGCCCTCACTTGGGCGCAAGTTTTTGCTTGCAGGAGTTGGTGGCTTAAACCTTACTCATTCAGAAAATGCACAATTATTTTTAAGCCGCTATACCAAGCGGCAAACACAAATTGCGCCGTATCTTGCAGCTTTTGATCCAAATGCGGTGCGAGCGTGGGCGCAAGATCTTGGCGTGGATACTTTTATTGGTAGCTCTGGGCGTGTTTTTCCTAAAGAAATGAAAGCGGCGCCATTATTGCGGGCGTGGCTGCAACGTTTAAGGTCAGCGGGGTTGCGCATTCATGTTAATCAGCGCTGGCTTGGTTTTGATGAACATAGAAATCTTATATTTCAAACAGCAACTGGTGCTAAAACGGTAATGGCTGCGGCAGCAACTTTATGCGCCTTAGGTGGCGGTAGCTGGCGTAAATTAGGCTCAGATGGTGCGTGGGTTGATATTTTACAAAAAGAGCAGATTAAAATCATAGCATTAGCCCCAACTAACTGCGGTTTTAACTGTGCTTGGTCCACTCACTTTAAAGAGCGTTACGCCGGAATGCCACTTAAAACAGTGAAGATAAATAAGCAACAAGGTGAATGTGTTATCACAGAAAATGGCATTGAAGGCAGCCTTATTTATGCCCATTCAAGCCTCTTGCGTGAGCAAATTGAGCAAGTCGGGAGTACGATTTTATATCTTGATTTAATCCCAGATAAATCCTTAGTGCAAATAGAGACGATCTTACAGCAATCGCGTAAAAATGCCTCTTTAAGTAATTATTTACGTAAAAATCTAAAGATGAGTGCGGTTAAAATAGGCTTGATTTATGAATACTCCTCAAGCGAGCTGCGCGCAGATTCAAATAAATTAAGTAAATTGATTAAAAACTTACCCATAAAGTTAATCTCAACACGGCCTTTAGATGAGGCAATTAGCTCCTCTGGTGGCATTTGCTTTGAAAACATGGATGAGAATCAAATGCTTAAAAATCTAACGGGTATATTTGCCGCAGGCGAAATGTTAGATTGGGAAGCCCCAACAGGCGGGTATTTGATCACAGCATGCCTTGCAAGTGGTTATAGTGCAGGTCTTGGCATATCAACATATTTACAAAATAATAATTAATAGAAGTCCCCTAAAGTATCTTTGCAACCACTCCTCTTCAGCTCCTCTTCTGCGAAGATGGGATTTAGAGTGAGTATAGTCAATATTATGATATATATAAAATAATATTGATTTTGATGCGAAATGTTAGCGGTAAATATAAAAAGTTATAAAAAACCACAATTAGGCTACAATTGATCTTTCATATAAAATAAAGGAGCTCCAATGTCTATCAGTCATAACACGCTTGCAAATGCGATTCGTTTTTTAAGTATGGATACAGTTCAAAAAGCCAATTCAGGACACCCAGGTGCACCAATGGGAATGGCTGATATGGCGGAGGTATTGTGGAATAACTTTTTAAATCATAATCCGAATAATCCACATTGGGCCAATCGAGATCGCTTTGTGCTTTCAAACGGACATGCCTCGGCAATGTTATATTCTGTATTACATTTAACAGGTTATGATCTTGCGATTGATGATCTTAAAAACTTCAGGCAGCTCCATTCAAAAACAGCAGGACATCCTGAACTTGGGTTTGCAGGTGGTATCGAAACAACCACGGGGCCTTTGGGACAAGGTTTAGCTAATGCGGTTGGTTTTGCTCTAGCTGAGACTATGTTAGCTGCGCAATTTAATCAAGAAAAACATAAGATTGTTGATCATTACACTTATACGTTTTTAGGCGATGGCTGCATGATGGAAGGTATTTCGCATGAAGTTGCCTCTCTTGCTGGAGTTTGGGGCTTAAATAAATTAATCGCCTTATATGATGATAATAATATATCGATTGATGGGCCTGTTGCGAACTGGTTTGGAGATGATACCGCGACGCGCTTTGAAGCTTATGGCTGGCAAGTAATTCGCAATGTTGATGGGCATAATGCCGATGATATTAACCAAGCATTTAAAACAGCGAAAGCCTCCGCGGATCGCCCAACTTTAATTATGTGTAAAACACTGATTGGTAAAGGTTCACCCAATAAAGAAGGTTCAGAATCAACGCATGGCTCACCTCTAGGTGCGGATGAGATTGCAGCAACGCGTACAGCTCTTAAATGGAATTATGGCGCATTTGAAATTCCAGAAGATATTTATGCCGCATGGAATGCCAAAAGCGCAGGTGCGGCTAAAGAAGATGCTTGGAACACTAAGTTTAACGCATATGCAGCGGCGTTTCCTGTATTAGCAGCTGAATTTAAACGGCGCATGAGTGGTGATCTTCCTGCTGATTTTGCAAATATTGTAAAAAATGCGATTAGTGCTTGCAATACAAAAGCTCAAACTACAGCAACACGCGTAGCAAGCCAACAAGCACTCGATGCGCTAGCTTGCCATTTGCCTGAAATCGTCGGCGGTTCTGCTGATCTAACTCCTTCTAATAATACGTTTTTTAGCGCGAGTAAAGATTTTGATTGTGTAACTGGGACAGGAAATTATGTGCGTTATGGCGTGCGTGAATTTGGAATGTCAGCCATTTTAAATGGCTTAGCCCTCCATGGTGGCTTAATCCCGTATGCAGGAACTTTCTTGGTATTTTCTGATTATGCGCGGAATGCGATTCGTATGAGTGCGATAATGAAGAAGCGCGTTATTTATGTAATGACGCATGATTCCATAGGTTTAGGCGAAGATGGCCCTACGCATCAACCAGTTGAACACATTCAATCTTTGCGTTTAATTCCAAATCTAAATGTTTGGCGCCCGTGTGATGCGGTTGAAACTATGGTTGCATGGGGATCAAGCCTGCAATCAGAATCAACGCCATCTTTATTAGCATTATCTCGCCAAAATCTAGACCATCAACAACGTAACGAACAGCAACTGGCGGATATCTCTAAAGGTGGCTATGTGTTAGTTGAGGCTAAATCAGAAGCTAAATTTACTTTAATCGCAACAGGCTCAGAGATTGCTTTAGCAGTTGCTGCCGCTAAGATTTTAGGTGATGGTATCCGTGTAGTTTCTATGCCGTGTGTTGATTTATTTAAAGCACAAGATAAAGCTTATCAGCAATCAGTATTAGGTAACACTAAGGCATTAGCTATAGAAGCTGGAGTGAGTTCGGGCTGGTATGAGTTTGCGGATGCGGTTATTGGTTTAGATCGCTTTGGTGAGTCAGCCCCTGCCCCTGAATTATTTAAACTCTTTGGTTTTACTGTAGATAATGTTGTAGCAAAAGTAAAAGATATGCTGTAATAATCAAATGAAACCTCGAAATCACCTCACCATTTTATTTGGTGAGGTTTCTTTTGGGAATATAAAAATATAAAAATATAAAAATAAAAGAGGATTAAAAGAGAATTAAATGAGATGTATTAAATGAGGTGTATGAAATGGGGATAGATGAATGGTTATTTGCTCATCAAAAATGGATTGCATGTATTTTAATTGGCATTACTTTCTTTGGATTCTTGTGGGGCAAAATCCGCTATGATGTGATTGCTCTAGGCTCGTTGCTCGCCTTTGTTTTATTTAAAATAATCCCTATTCGTGATACTTTTTCAGGATTTAGCCATCCAGCGGTGATAACGGTTGCTGCGGTTTTAGTGTTAAGCCGCGCTATTGCAGATACTGGCGTTACTAATTACGCAACCAAGCATTTAATTCGCTTTGCAGATAGACCGAGTGTTTTAATATTCCTTCTTGCAGGCTTAGTTGCAGCTTTATCAGGAATTATGAACGATGTTGGCGCATTAGCTTTAGTGCTACCAATTGCCTTGCAAATATCTAATCGTTATAAAATCGCCCCAAGTTTATTGTTGATGCCGCTAGCTTTTGCCTCACTTTTAGGTGGGACAATGACTGTGATCGGCACGCCCCCAAATCTAATCATCTCACATTATCGGGCTGAGATTGGGATTGGCGAATTTGGCATGTTTGATTTTTTACCCGTGGGCATAGTCGTTACAGTTGTGGGCTTGATCTATATTTCAGTTTTAGGCTGGCGTTTTTTGCCAGAACGCAAGCACAGCAGCGGTCAATCCCAATTTGAGACCGATGCGTATATTATTGAAATGCGGATTTTACCTCAAGGTAAATTAGAAAATAAAAGCATTACCCAAATGATAGAGATCAGTAAAGCAAATATTCGTGTCGTAGCATTAATGCGTGGGGCGCGGCGCTTGATTGATCCTGTTTCTACTGAGATTCTCATGGAAAATGACACCCTTTTAATTGAAGGGCAGCCTGATGATATTAAATCCTTGCAATCTTTAACAGGATTAGTCTTTGCCACATCTAAAATCCAAGATAGCAAGCAGGCCCAAAGTAAAAATCAAGAAACTATCGAGGCAATCATAAATCCTGGCGCACGGATTGCAGAGCGTATTTTGAGCGATTTAAATTTACGCCAAGATTATGGAGTGAATGTCTTAGGTATTTCTAGGCAAGGCGCAACTATTCGGCAACGCTTAAGTAAGGTTATCTTAAAACCTGGCGATATTTTGATCATCCAAGGAGATCCAAATACTCTAGCAGAAAGCCTGCAAGCAATAGGCTGCTTGCCGCTTGCGGAGCGGGCTAATAAAATCAAACCATCATCTAAATTAATTCCAACACTTTCTATTTTTGCAATCGCCGTAGGTTTAGTTGTCTTTAAAGTATTACCCGCCCATATTAGCTTCCCCTTGGCGGTATTTGCCTTATTATCTACGCATATCATGAGCTTAAAAACTGCTTATGCAAGCATTGAAGGCTCATTAATTATTCTATTAGGCTGTTTTATTACCGTTGGTAAGGCGCTTGAGGCAACAGGAATTACAAGTATTCTTGTAAACTGGCTTGTAGAGGTTTTTTCAGGTGCTCCAGGCTTTGTGATGATAGGTTTAATCT